>JAPPKT010000535.1 GCA_028819675.1 Caldilineaceae bacterium
CAACGCCCCCTCTCCTACAACATGCCTCGCCGACCTGGTGTCGACATTGGTGACAGGTGCCCAATCGAAGGAGTTTAGCCAAACCACGTCCCGCCAGTCCCCGAGCCAATCTCACTCAGGCAATACTGCGGCACTCTCTCCTCGTCTCTATGCCTGCCCTGTACCCCGCTAAGAGCCGGATCAAAATATCGCCTACCGCCGCCGCGCATGCCCCACCTGACCCCTTTCGCCCCGGAACTGGGACGCACCCGCAATCAGAATTCAGGTCAAGACCGACTATGCGTTGTACATCTCCAGATGCCGCGCCGCGATCACTTCCCAACTGAACTGGCGGGTCGCCTTACGGGCATTGACACGCAGCTTCTCCGCCAGCCGCGGGTCCTCGGCGATGCGCCCCACCGCTTCCGCCGCCGCCGCCGGATCTCTGGGAGGAACAAGAATCAGGTCGGAATCTGCCCTCAGTTCCGGCGTCGGGTCTTGCGGATGCGTTGTCACGATCGCACAGCCGTTGGCCAGCGCCGCCGTCAGCGTGCTGCGCCGCATACTCATCCCATCCTCATACGGCATCACCAACACGTCGATCGCGTTGAAGTCCGCCGCAACCTCGGCATCCGACTGGTGTCCCGTCCACTGCACGCGATTCTCCAGTCCTTGTTCGGCAATGGAAGCCTCGACCCGCTGTAGATACCTGAAGTTCGTCTCGTCGCTGGCCCCCACACGATCGCCGATCATCAGCAGATGCACATCCCGTCCTTCACCGGCCAGCGCCGCCAGCGTCTCGATCAGTGTCAGCCCGCCTTTGCTGGCGTTAAGAAAACCGAAGTAGCCCAACACAAGCTGCCCGCTGCCGTAGCCGCGCGCCGCCCGCCGCTGGATTCGCTCCTCCGCCGAGAACCGCCGGCTCTTGATGTCATTACCGATCGGAATCCGGTGAAGCTGGCCCCGCTGCACCTGCCCTTGCACCGCTTCCCAGTCGCTCTGATTCGTGACCACCACCGCATCCGCAGCGCGTAAAGGCAGACGCGTGACCCAGTTTCGCAATCGCGCGCCTGCCTTGGGAAAGAGATAGGGGATGCGCAGATCGTGATATGTCCAGGCGGCGCGCAGCCCCTGTCGCCGCAGGAAATACGGCAAAGTGTTGATGGCCGGATGCATCCCATAGGCCGCAGTCTGGTACTGAATGTGAACCCATTCAGCGCCGGCGGCCCGGGCACGGGCAGGAATTTCGGACAGGATCCCCCAGCCCCAACTGCGGCGGCCCGGAAGTACCCGAACCGCATCCAACTCCGCCGACACCGTCACCTGCTCGTCCGTCAGGACGGCAACCTGCGCGCCCTGCGCCTGCAGTGCCGCAGCCAGCTCAGCCGTAAACCTGCCGACGCCGCCCACCATCGGCGGATATTCACCCGTGACGAACAACACCTTCGGATGCCCTGCCGCCACTCTTTTCAAGCTCCCCTTACCATACTGCCATCGAGTTATTCGGGTATCCGTTCCTGCAGGGCGGCCAGCAGTTCATCCTGCCGCGCTACCGCCGGCAAAAACAGCGTGCGGGGCGTATCCATTTCTACGATACCCTCGGCAGATACGGGCCAGTAAACAAGGCTCACTCCGGGCATGAAGCGGCCCGCCTCTTCACACGTAATCATCTGGCGGAACTTAATCTGCATGGTTGCCTGCATCGGCGCGCGCACAGTCACGCCGTCTGCGGTCAACTCCATCCGCATCAGCGCCCAGCGTACGTGGATGAGGGCAAACGCGATCGCCCCCAGCAGAAAGAACAGGGAAGGCAGGCTGAATCCGTTCAGGATCTCCCGCAGGAATAGTAGCGCCACCGCCGCGCCGCCCGCGGCGAAAAGGCGGTATGTCGTTCGGGGAAGGTAGACCGGGGTGTCAGTCATCGGACCGATGGCTGATGGTGTGTACACTACGCCAGCGGCTACTCACTGCGGTCGGGATGCTGCGCGCGGCTGCTGACGAGCAGCATCGCAAACGCGACCACCGAGAGAACGCCGGCGCCATACACGATCGCGCGAATGACCTGGCTCTCCCACAGTGTCGGCGCAAAACCGGCAAAACCGCCCAGAATCCCGGCCAGAGGAACCGTCGCAATCAAAACGAAATGGAGCATCATGTACGCGGGCGAGGGACGCGGAAAACCTTCACGCGTGAGGAACTTCATCATCATGTAGATCGCGCCCAGCGGATAGAGTACGCCCACCAGCAGAAGAACGGCCGAGCCAGCCTTGTACAGAATGTCCATGCTATTCGCGGATGTCGGTCAGGCCGTCTGCTCGCCTGCCATCATCAGCCCGATCTCCTCGCGCGTGGCTACGCCGATATCGACGACGCCCATCACGCGCCCGCCGTTGAGAACGGCGACGCGGTCGGCCAGGCTGAACAACTCATCCAGGTCTTCGCTGATCAGCAGCACCGCAACCCCGGCCGCCTGCTGCTCCAGCAGCCGCTGGCGCACCGCCTCCGTCGCGCCCACGTCCAGCCCCTGTGTCGGATGGGCCGCGATGATCAGCTTCGGGTCCGTCGTCAGTTCGCGGGCCAGTATCAGCTTCTGCAGATTGCCGCCGGAGAGCGCACCTGCATTGGTGGTGATACCGGGCGTGTCCACGTTAAACTCGTCAACCAGCTCCGTGCTCATTTTGTCCAGGCCGTCGCGATCCAGGAACGGGCCCGGCCTGTCCCGGTAGTGTTTGAGCGCGATGTTGTCGGCCACGTTCATCGAGCCGACCGAACCCACGTGGATGCGGCTTTCCGGCACGTGGGCGATGCCGGCGTCGATGATGGCGCGCGGCGTCCGGTTGGTCAACTCCTGCCCCAGCAGCGTAAAGCTCCCGCTGGTCGCCCGCCGCAACCCGGTCAGCAGCTCGGCCAGCTCCTTCTGCCCGTTGCCGGCAACACCGGCTATGCCAAGGATCTCACCCCTGCGGATCTGTAACGAAACATCCCGCAGCGCAGGCAAGCGCTTATCGTTCAAGCAGCAGATCTCTTCGACCTCCAGACAGACTTCGCCGAACTCCTGCTCCTCCTTGTCAATGCGGAAAATAACCGACCGCCCCACCATCAGCTCGGCCAGATGTGCCGCGCTGGTCTCGCCGGTCACGTCCTCGCTGGCCACCACCCGCCCCTGGCGCAGCACCGTCACGCGGTCGGCAAAACGAGTCACCTCATCCAGCCTGTGGCTGATGAAGATGATCGTCTTGCCCTCCTGCACCATGCGCTGCATCGTCTGCCCCAGCGCGTCCGCCTCCTGCGGCGTCAATACGGCCGTTGGTTCATCGAGGATCAGGATATCCGCCCCGCGGTACAGCGCCTTCAAAATCTCGATCCGCTGCTGCTCGCCGACGCTCAACTGCCAGACAAACGCCTCCGGGTCCACGTGCAGATCATACTGCTCGCTCACCTCCGCAATCCGCCGCTGCACCCGCTGCATGTCCAGCCGCAGCGGCTTGAAGCGACCCTGCTCGCCGGGCTCGCAATAGGGATCGTCCAGCCCCAGAATGATGTTCTCAGCCACCGTCTGGTTCATCACCAGCTTGAAATGCTGGTGGACCATGGCGATGCCCAGGTCGAAAGCAGTCTTCGGCGAGTCGACGTGCACGGGTTGCCCGTGCACCAGCACACGACCCTCTTCCGGCAGATACAACCCCGCCAGAATATTCATCAGCGTCGACTTGCCCGCGCCGTTTTCGCCCAGCAGGGCGTGGATCTCACCCTTGTTGACCGTCAGATCGACGCTGTCGTTTGCCAGGACCCCGGGAAACCGCTTGGTGATTTCCTGCATTTCCACGGCGAGAGGTGCAGAGTTCGTCATAGGCGATGGAAGTTGACAATGTGAGTCGATGTCTGTGATGGAATGAAGTCAGAGAGTGGCGAAAACAATCTTGGCCCCACTCTCTGACACACGAGTCTCGACCTGCTTTCTACCTCTTCACTACTGCGGGATCTCGCCTGTAACACCTGCGACCAGCCAGTCAAAGCTGAGCAGGGCGGGATCGTCCATACATTCTCCGTCCGCAACCCGTTCCGCACCGGTGTTATCGCTGATCGGGCCGCAGAAAAACTGAAAACTGCCGTCAAGAATGGCTTCCTTGGCCTCCTCGACCGCTATCTGTACAACTGCCGGCACAAATTCAGCCACCGGCGCAAGATCTAACACGCCGTCTTCCATGCCCCACCAGATCGGCTCATTGGTCCAGGTTCCGGCAGCCACGTCGCGCACCTTCTTCTCATATATAACCTGCCAGTTCCAGATCGGTGCCGTCAGCAATGCCTGCGGCGCAATCTCCGGGTTGACCACGTTGTAGCCGATCGCATAGACGCCCTGCTCCTCGGCCAATTTGTCCGGTTCGACACTATCGCTTTCTCGCGCAACAACATCCGCGCCCGCATCGATGAGCGCTTGGGCGGCTTCCCGTTCGGCAGGGGGATCAAACCAGGCAAAGATCCATATCGGCCGTACCTCTACAAGAGGATTGATGGATTGGGCGCCCAGGGCGAAAGCGTTCAGATTTCGCACCACTTCCGGAATCGGGTAAGGCGCAATGTAGCCGATGATATTGGATTGTGTCATCGCACCGGCAACCATTCCGGACAGGTACCAGCCCTGGTAGCCGCGACCGTCGTATATGCCGACATTCTCAGCCGTCTTGTATCCGGTGGCATGCTCAAACTTTACGTCCGGAAAACCTGCCGCGACTTCGATCACGCTGTCCATATAGCCGAAACTGGTGGCAAAGATCAGGTCATAGCCCTGGGACGCGTAGCTCTGCAGCACACGCGCCGCGTCCGGCCCTTCCGCGACCAGTTCGCTGTATGCCGTCTCCACGCCCAGCTCTTCCAGTGCCAACCGGCCCTGATCGTGCGCATAGCTCCAACCGAGATCTCCGACCGGGCCAACGTAGACAAATGCAACCTTTACCGATTCAATCGTACCAGCGGGAGCTGCCGGCTCTTCAGCGGCAGGCATTTCGCCGATCTGCTGACAAGCGCTCATCAACAGTGTCAGAATCAGCAGAACCCCAACCAGCTTCTTCAAATGTCGAATCCTCATGTAACTGTACCCCCTTTCACTTCTATTTCAGATGGGCTGAACCATCTTGCTGCCAAGTGACGCGGTAAACAGATTGCTCCTCTCTTTGTGCCTGCACAGTAAGAGAGGAGCAATCATTGAGGATCACGGTCGATTTGATTCAGACCTCGACCTTTTGCAGGAAGGAGGCCTGAGTCCAAAACGGTACTTCACACAATTCAACTGCAGTTTACCCCCGGGCTAGTTACCAAGCGGCGCGGCCTCACCCGGTGCCTCGCCGACAACACCCTCAACAAACCAGTCCATGCCCAGCATCTGGCCGTCGTCCATGCACTGGCCGTCATCCAGGAACTGCACACCGTTCTGGCCGTTCATCGCGCCGCAGAACACGTCCGTCTCACCGGAAACGATCATCGCCTGCTTTTCGGCGACCATCGCGGCGACGTCTTCAGGAACCGACGGGCTCATATCTGCCAAACCAACGATCCCGTCGTCCATGCCGCCCCAATACTGCTCAGTTACCCAGTTGTGGTCGCGCGCCTGCTCCGCGAACTTCAGGAATGCCGGCCCCCAGTTCCAGACCGGACCGGTGAGGACGGAGTCACCGACGAATACACGCATGTCGCTGTTGTAGCCGATGCTCGTCCCGCCCCGCTCAGCCGCGGCCTTCTGCGGCTCCGTCGTGTCCTGGTGCTGGGCAATGATGTCTGCGCCCTGGTCCAGCAGGGCTTCAGCAGCTTCCTTCTCTTCCGGCGGGCCAAACCAGGTGTTCGTCCACACGACCCGCACCTCGGCGTCCGGATTCGCCTCGCGCACACCCAGCGTGAAGGCGTTGATTCCACGGATCACCTCAGGAATCGGGAAAGCAGCCACGTAGCCGATGATGTTGCTTTCGGTCATGCTGCCCGCCACCAGGCCGCTCAGATAGCGCGGCTGGTACATGCGGCCGAAGAGCGTGCTCATGTTGTCCGCCGTCTTGAAGCCGGATACATGCACAAAATACTGATCCGGGAACTCCTGGGCCACCGTCAGAGTCGGGTCCATGTAGCCGAAGCTGGTTGTGATGACCAGGTTATAGCCCTTCTGGGCGAAATCGCGAATCACGCGCTCTGCATCCGGACCTTCCGGTACATTCTCAATAAAGACCGTCTCCGCGCCGCCTTCCAGGTTCTCTTCCAGGTATAGCCGCCCCTGATCATGCGCATACGTCCAGCCGAGGTCGCCGATCGGCGCGACATAGACGAAGGCGACCTGCAGCGGCATAGCCATGTCGTCATCGCCTGCCATCTCTTCTTCCATGGGCGCCTCGATGACCGGCTGGCAAGCCGCGATCAGCAGCGCCAGGATGGCCATGACACCCACCACTGTCCACGAATGTCGGATTCTCATGAAACGTTCTCCTTTGAATCAAATGGGTCCACTGAATGATGTCTGAACTGTAGGCCGCCCGTTGCCAGACGGTAGAAGGGTGGCGTCAGCAGCGGGGGAACTGCGCGTCTGGGGAATCGACGGGTTTCCGGTTAATGGCTAGAACAATAACTGTTGAGCCAAGATGAGCCAATGGTATCGCAAAGACTGCCAAAACTCAACTACGGAAACAGCGCGATATGGCACATAGGCTACCGTTAGGCATTCCTGCGCGCCCATCGGTATAATTTCAAAGAAGACTGTGGCAACCTGCCGGTGAACTGCGAATGACGACCGGCGCCCGGCCACCGAAAATATACCAGAGGTCCAAACTTCATGACAGAATATCAGATTACCTACTGGCGGGAATTCCCGTCAATGGTGGTAGCCCGCGAGGGCCGTAGCAACCGGCACAAAGTCCAACTGCCGGCCCGATTTCAGGTCGCGATCGACGAGGCCGCAATGCGCGCCGGCGCCACCGGCACCGATGACTACCTGGACGGCTGGCTGCGTACAGACTGGCAGGAGAAGGCGGGGGACCCTGAAGAGGTGGCCCAAACCGTTGCCGCACAGCTCGAAGCCGACTATCCCCCCCAAAGGATACGCAAACTCCTGTCCACGATTACCCCCGACTCTTCCTCTGGCGGATGGCTGACGCCGCGCCCCCATCCGGTCATCGAGCGCCTGGGCCGGCACAACGGCCCCCTGCTTGGCGACGGCGCCATGGCAACGATGCTGCAGGAAGCCGGCCTCACCGGCGGCGCCGCACCCGAACTGTGGAATGTGGACAACCCTGACGCCGTGGAGGCGGTCTATCGCGGCTACGTCGAGGCCGGATCCCACATCATTACCACCAACACCTTTGGCGGCACGACCGCCCGGCTCAAAATGCACGACCTCGAGGACAGACTGGCCGAGTTGAATGCGGCCGGCGTGCAGTTGGCGCGCAAAGTCGCCGACGAGGCAGGCGATGTGCTGGTGGGGGCATCGGTCGGCCCGACCGGCGAACTGCTCGATCCCCTCGGCGTGATGACCATGGACGAGGCCACGGAGCTCTTCGCCGAACAGGTCGCTGTCATGGCCGAAGCCGGCGCCGACTTCATCCTCACCGAGACCATGAGCGACCTGCAGGAGGTGGAAGCCGTCGTGCGCGCCGTTGATCAAGCGACCGAACTGCCCGTCGTCTCCATGCTCACTTTCGACACCAACCTGCACACCATGATGGGCGTCAGCCCCAAACAGGCGGTGGAAACAATGGCCAGCTGGGGCGTTCAGGTAATCGGCGCCAACTGCGGCAACGGCCCCGACGAGATCCGGACCGTGATGACCGAGATGGTTGCGAACCGTCCCCCCGGAGTCGTGCTCTATGCCCAGAGCAACGCGGGCCTGCCGGTTCTGCAGGGAGACGATGTCATCTACGATGGAACGCCGGAAGTCATGGCCGACTACGCCCGCCAGATGAAGGCCCTCGGCGTAGACGTAATCGCCGGCTGCTGCGGCACCACCCCGACCCACCTGCGTGCCATGCGCGAGGCCTTGGAGTAGGAAAAGAGTGACCCAGCCGCGCATTCAATGGCTTAAAGGACCGACATGTAAACTTCATGACTGTAGGGTATACTATCGTCGACCGTCCGACAGCGGATGAAATTGCAGATATGGCCGACAACGGTCGCGACATATCTGAGTTTTTTACCAATCAGGGGACAATGAAGCAACCGTTGACGCGCGTCAACGTCGATTTCACACCGGACTTGCTACGGGTACTCGATCAGTTGGCCGCCGAGTTGCGTGTCAGCCGCCAGTCAACCATCGATTCGCGCCTGCGGCAGACTCTGG
>JAPPKT010000269.1 GCA_028819675.1 Caldilineaceae bacterium
CCTTTCCCCCCCCCCCTTGGGGGGGGGCCCCCCCCCCCCCAACGCCCCCTCTCCTTAGACGTGCCTCATCGACCGGGTGTCAATATTGGTGACAGGTGCCTAATCGAAGGTGTCCAGCCACACCACGTCCCGCCAGTCCCCGAGCCAATCCCACTCAGACATAACTGACGTACTCACTCCTCACTCCTCTCCACTCTCTCCTTGCCCTTGTGCCTGCCCTCGCACCCTCCCCAACTGACGGACGCCACCGTACGGCCAGGCCAGGCACACGCACTGCGTCTCGCCCAAAGACGGTAAACAACGCCAACCACCTCTGGCAATGATTCCCCGCCAGACTGTTCCCACCCAAAATCTGATTATGCACCCCCGAACATTGCCTGTTGGACAGACTCGACCAATGTATGTATAATAATCCCAGAATAAGAACAAAAGTTCGGAATATGAAATGTCTCCACCGTTCAGCTGAAACCGTTCTGAGAACACCACCGGCCTGCCGCCCGGCCTACACTTCAAATGTGAACTCCGTACGATGCCGGGACGCCGCAGACCGCCTGCGCCCAGGAAACCGAGTGCCCGTACAAAATGTCCCAATCCCCTTGCGCAATGTGGTAAGCTTGTTCTGCGAACCTCGCTCGTATCAGATCTGCGGAGCCGGATATGCCTCAATTCCAGGTAGTCAGCGATTTCCAGCCGAGGGGCGATCAGCCCCAGGCCCTCGCCAAACTCGCCGCCGGCATCGATGAAGGGATGCCCCACCAGGTCCTGCTCGGCGTCACCGGCAGCGGCAAGACCTATACCATGGCCAAAGTCGTCGAACTGATTCAGAAGCCGACCCTGGTCATCGCCCACAACAAGACGCTGGCCGCACAACTCTACAGCGAATTCCGCGAGTTTCTCCCCAATAACATGGTGGAGTACTTCGTCTCCTACTACGACTACTATCAGCCCGAGGCCTATATCCCTCGCAGCGATACCTACATCGAAAAGGATGCCCAGGTCAACGAAGAGATCGAGCGCCTCCGTCTCGCTGCCACCAGCGCCCTTTTCAGCCGCCGGGATGTTGTCATCGTCGCCTCGGTCTCCTGCATCTACGGTCTCGGCAGCCCCCAGGACTACGGTCAGGTGGCCCTGAAGCTCAACGTTGGCGAAATGGTACGCCGCAACCAGGTCCTGCGCCACCTCGTCGACATCTTCTACGAGCGCAACGACACCGCCCTCCAGCGCGCCAAATTCCGCGTGCGCGGCGACGTGCTCGAAGTCCAGCCGGCCTACAGCGACAACGCCCTGCGCGTCAGCTTCTGGGGAGACGAAATCGAACGCATCAGCGAAATCGACACCCTCACCGGCGAAATCCTCGATGACTACCCCGAGGTCGAGATCTTCCCGGCCAAGCACTTCATCACCCATCAGGACCAGGTCCGGGAAGCCATCGTCGATATCGAGGAAGAGCTCAAGCAGCAGGTCGCCTCGCTGGAGAGCCACGGCAAACTGCTCGAGGCCCAGCGCATCGGCCAGCGTACCCGCTACGACATCGAGATGCTGCAGGAGATCGGCTACTGCAACGGCGTCGAAAACTATAGCCGCCACCTCGCGCGCCGCCCCCCCGGCAGCCGCCCCTGGACCCTGCTCGACTACTTCCCGGCCGACTGGATGGTGATCATCGACGAAAGCCACATGACCATCCCCCAGATTCGCGGCATGTATGCCGGCGACCGCTCGCGCAAAGAGGTGCTGGTCGACCATGGCTTCCGCCTGCCCAGCGCGCTCGACAATCGCCCCCTCACCTTCGACGAGTTTGCCGAGGTCGTGAACCAGGTCATCTACGTCAGCGCCACGCCCAGCGACTACGAGATGAGACACGCCACACAAGTCGTGGAACAGCTCATTCGCCCCACCGGCCTCCTCGACCCAACCGTCGAAGTACGCCCCACCGAGGGGCAGATCGAAGACCTGCTCCACGAAGTGCATCGTCGCGTCGCCATCGGCCAGCGGGCCCTCATCACCACGCTTACCAAGCGCATGGCCGAAGACCTGGCCGAATATCTCGCCGACCTCGGCGTCAAAGTCCAGTACCTCCACAGCGAAATCGACACCCTCGAACGGGTCGAGATCCTGCGTGATCTACGTCTCGGCGTCTACGACGTCGTCGTCGGCATCAACCTTCTGCGCGAGGGTCTGGACCTTCCCGAAGTCACCCTCGTCGCCATCCTCGACGCCGACAAGCAAGGCTTCCTGCGCAGCGAGTCATCCCTGATCCAGACCATCGGCCGCGCCGCCCGCCATGTCGAAGGACGCGCCATTCTCTACGCCGACAAGATGACCGAAGCCATGGAGAGCGCCATCGGCGAGACCAACCGCCGCCGCCGGATCCAGGAGGCCCACAACCTCGCCCACGGCATCGAGCCCCGCAGCATCGTCAAGAGCATCCGCGATCTGACCGATCGCATGAAGGTCATATCCGAAGAGCAGGCCGACTACAGCGTCGACGAAGGCGAAGAAGCCCCAACCCGGAATCTGGCATCACTCTCCCCGGACGAGCTGGTCAAACGGATCGCCAACCTGGAAGAAGAAATGCACGAAGCCGCCCAAAACCTGGAGTTCGAACGCGCCGCCTCCCTCCGCGACCAGATCATCGAACTGCGCAATGCCCTGAAGCTGGAAAGAGCGTAAACACCCCGATCTACACTTGAACTCGTCACTTTGGAAAGGAAGTGAATGCATACGATACATCAGTTCGGCGGCAACTGGACACAAGAGAAGCTTGAGCGATTGAAGAAGTACCTCCGCGCTTACATGACCATTTTTACGGCAAATCAGTTTGCAAGGCGTTACACAACATACTACGTGGATGCTTTTGCTGGAACGGGCGCGAGAATCTCTCCTGAAAACACTCCGGCATCAACACTATCTCTGTTTACAGATCAAGACGATGTGAAGGATATCAAGCAATTCTATGAAGGGAGTGCCCAAATTGCCCTTGAATTGGACCCGCCTTTCGAACGTTACATTTTCATCGAAAACAAACCTCAGTTTGCACAGGAATTGAGGAATCTGTCCGCGCGCTTTAAGGACAGGAACGTTCAGATAGTACCGCGGGATTCAAATGAATTTCTTCAAGAATGGTGTCGGAGCATGAACTGGGAACGTAGTCGAGCAGTTGTCTTTTTGGATCCGTACGGGATGGCTGTGGATTGGGAAACGATTGAAGCCTTGGCTGCAACCAAAGCAGTTGATCTCTGGGTTTTGCTACCGGTCGGACAGGCGATTAATCGAATGCTGAAGCGCAGGAGCATTCTATTGGGAACATGGCCGGACAAACTCACTCGCTTCTTTGGCACAGAAGCGTGGAAAGATTCTTTCTATCACACCGATCAACTGTCACAGCCTCAGCTTTCTTTGCTCCCGACGGATGACTTGCCAATGGACTTTGAGAAGACAGCTACCTTCGAAAGTATAGGGAGGTTTTTCTCGGAGCGACTGAGTACCGTATTCGAGAAAGTGGCCGAGAACTCACTGGTCTTACTCAATTCAAAGAATGTTCCTCTTTATCAACTCTTTTTTGCCGCTGCGAATCCCAGAGGCGCGTCGACCGCTGTGAAGATCGCTGATCATATTCTAAGGGGATAGCCATGGCCGCACGTTCACACATCGAATGGACTGAGATGACATGGAACCCAGTCACCGGCTGCACTAAGGTGAGCCAGGGCTGCAAGTTCTGTTACGCGGAACGTATGGCCAAGAGGTTGAAGGCGATGGGTGTGACACGATACGTGAATGGCTTCGATCTTGCCTTGCACGAAGACATCCTCGAAAAGCCATACCGGTGGGTCAAGCCCAGAGTCGTCTTTGTAAACTCGATGAGTGATCTGTTTCATGAAGACGTCCCGGTCGATTTTATCCAGCGCGTCTTCAAGGTGATGACGGAATGTCCCCAACATACGTTTCAAGTTCTTACAAAACGAAGCGGCAGGCTCTGCGCCTTGGCCGATCAGTTGCCTTGGCCGAGAAATGTCTGGATGGGAGTCAGTGTCGAAAACGAACAGGTTTTGCATCGAATCGAGCATCTGCGGCAGGTATCAGCACACGTGCGTTTTCTGTCTTGTGAGCCACTTCTTGGTCCGTTGGACAAGCTGACGTTAGACAATATTCACTGGGTGATAGTAGGCGGTGAGTCCGGTCCTGGCGCGCGTCCTATGAAGAGGGTATGGGTAGAATCGATACTGCACCAGTGCGAAGAACAGGACGTTTCTTTCTTCTTTAAGCAATGGGGCGGACCGAAAAAGAGCCGCACAGGTCGCCTTTTGCATGGAAGAACCTATGACAATCTCCCTCTCAAACACTAGCACCAGCAATAGCTGTCGTTGTCCGGAAGTATGTGCTCAGAATAGGATCACATATCTGTGGAAGTCCGAAAGTGGTAGGGGATTTGACGCCTCGTAATTCCGCAATTCCTGTGACATTGGCAGGCGTTCCGAATACACTCCCTTGACGCGATGTTCGCCGTATGCGAACATTTTTGAATGGAGGAAACCAAACCAAAGCCGAATGGAATACGGGGCGTTGCTCAATCACAAGAGCGAACTGGAGGACAGGCTGGCTGCGCTTGAAGCAGAAGACGGCAGCCGTGTCCCACATGGGGTAGCTGTGGCCATCATACGCGGCCACAGTCCCATCCTTGCATACTGAAACCATCTTGGTATGACGCTACGCGATCTCTCCGATTGCACGGGAATCGGTGCCAGTTACCTGTCCGAGATCGAGCGGGGACATAAGCCCGGCTCCGCATCCGCTTTTCCCGCATCGCCGCCGTGCCCAACACGACAGTTGACGCACTGATAAACGACTAAACCAACAAAATGATAGGAACCGTCCGCGAAATCGAAATCACCACCGAGATGCACGCCTCGTATCTCGACTACGCCATGAGCGTTATCGTCGCCCGCGCCCTGCCCGACGTGCGCGACGGCCTCAAACCCGTCCATCGTCGCATCCTCTACGCCATGCACGACATGGGCGTTACCAGCAACAGGCCCTACAAGAAAAGCGCCCGTATCGTCGGCGAAGTGCTGGGCAAATACCATCCCCACAACGATACCTCCGTCTACGACGCCATGGTGCGCATGGCACAGGAGTTCAGCCTGCGCTACCCTCTCGTCGACGGCCAGGGCAACTTCGGCTCCATCGACGGCGACAACGCCGCCGCCATGCGCTATACAGAAGCGCGCCTGGCTACCATCAGCGACCTGATGCTGGCCGACATCGAAAAAGATACCATCGACTGGAACGACAACTTTGACACCACGCTCAAAGAGCCGGCTATCCTGCCCGCCGCGCTGCCCAACCTCCTCATCAACGGCGCCAATGGCATCGCCGTCGGCATGGCCACCAATATCCCCCCTCACAATCTGGCCGAAGTCGTCGACGCCACCGTCTACCTGATCGATAACTTCGACAAAATTGACGAAGTCGGCGTCAACGATCTCCTGCAGTTCATCAAAGGACCTGACTTCCCCACCGGCGGCATTCTCTTTCGCTATCGCCAGGCCGCCAAGGGCGACGAGGAGGTCGACGCTATCTCCCAGGGATATGCCACCGGCCGCGCCCGGCTCATCATGCAAGCCAAGGCCCACTTCGAAGAGATGAGCCGCAGCCGCAGCCGCATCGTCGTGACCGCCCTGCCCTATCAGACCAACAAGACCAACCTGCTCGAACGCATCGCCCTCCTCGTCCGCGACGGCAAAATCCACGGCATCACCGACCTGCGCGACGAGAGCGACCGCACCGGCATGCGCATCGTCATCGAGTTGACACGCAATGTCGACCCCAAAACCGTCCTGGCCCGGCTGCTCAAACTGACCCCCATGCAGCAGACTTTCGGCATGTCTCTGCTGGCCCTCGTGGACGGCGAGCCCGTCACTCTCACGCTCAAGCGCATTCTGCGGCTCTTTATCGAGCACCGGCAGGAGATCATCCGCCGCCGCTCCCAGTTCGACCTCGACAAGGCCAAGGCCAGGTCGCACATCGTCGAAGGTTTGCTCAAGGCGCTCGACATCCTTGACGAAGTGATCCAGACCATCCGCCGCAGCCAGCGCGTCGACACCGCCCGCAACAACCTGATACGCGCCTTTGGCTTCACCGAGGTACAAGCCCAGGCCATCCTCGATATGCCGCTGAGACGGCTGACCGCGCTCGAGCGCAAACAGCTTCAGGACGAGCATAAGGAGCTGCAGCAGAGAATCGCATACCTCGAAGACCTGCTCTCCGACAACGCCAAGATCCTCGGCGTCATCCGCGAAGAGCTGCTCACCCTCCGCCAGCAGCACGCCGACCGCCGCCGCACCCAGATCGTCGAACGCGCCCAGGGCACACTCACCGCCACCGACCTTCTGCCCGACCGCCGCGTCTGGGTGGCTCTCAGTGCCAAAGGCGACCTGCGGCGCCAGGACTTCAACGGCATCAACCGCGCCGGCCTGCGCCAGGCAGCCCAAAGAGCGGCCGCGGCCCTTATCGCCGCCAACACCCGCGACCAGCTCTTCATCTTCTCCGCCAGCGGGCGCTGCTACCGCCTCGGCGTCCACGAGCTCCCACAGGAAGGCCGCAGGCACCTCGCCGACCTGACCGATTTCAGCCGCCGCGATACCATCGCCTCCATGCTGGCGCTGCCGCACGCCGCAGCCGAGGGCTTTCTCTTTCTCGTCACCCGCCAGGGCGCCGTCAAGCGCATCGCCCTCGCCGACTTTGCCCAGGTTGCATTTGACGCCCAGGAAGTAATCAGTGTGAATGGCAAAGACCGGCTGGCCCGCGCATTCATCTCCACCGGCAACGGCGAGATCCTGCTCGTCACCCGCATGGGCCGTTCGATTCGTTTCTCCGAAGAAAAAGTGCGCGCGATGGGTACTTCCGCACGCGGCGTCGCCGGTATCAACCTCAAACGCGGCGACGAGGTCATCGCCGCCCTGCCCGTCGCGCCCGACGGCGAGTTGCTCACCGTTACCTCCGTCGGCTACGTCAAACGTACCCGCATCGACGAGTTCAACCTGCAGGGCCGCGGCGGTGGTGGCATCATCGCGCACAAAGTCGATGAGCGCACCGGCGACCTCGTCGGCGCGGCCATGCTGACCCCGGAACATGCCTTCGCGGCCTTCATTACACAAAAAGGCGTGGCTAAACCGCTCGGGCTGGACGAAATCCCCTCCAGCGGACGCAGCGCCCTCGGCTCGCGCAAAGTAAATCTCGCCAGCAGCGATGTGGTGGCAGCCGTGCACGCACTCTCACCCGTCGTAGCCCCCATCGACAGCCCCCCGCCGCCGCCCGAACCACAGCTGAATGGCAGAGGAAAGACCGCCTCCGCGTCTCCGGCAAAGGAAAGCAAGCAAAAAACGACGAAAGCGCCCGCTAAGAGAAGACCATCAGGCGAGACCGCCGCTGCCACGCCCGCCAAACCGCCCGCCCAGCCCAAAACGCGCAAGCTCGCCAGCGAAACAACCAGGAAACGCAAACAGGCGACCAGTGAAAAGACCGCACCGAAGCAAGCCCCGGCAGAAACGGCCAACGGCGAAGTCACCAACCGCCGGGCAAAACCACGCCGCAAATCCAGTCGGAATGGGGCCCGGGAAACTACCTCCCAGCCCGCGCCCACCACCGCCTCAAACCGCCGCCAGAAAACCGGCAACACCAAAGAGCCCGCACCCGATTCCAAACGCGCATCAACGCCCCGCCGGGCAAAGCAAACGAAAAAACCCGCCAGCACTGCCCAGCCCAAGGGCAAACGGGACGCAGTTGCCTCGGTCAAACAGTCCGTGCAAGGAAGCCTTCTCGACCAGCCCTCCACAGAACCGAACCCCTCTGCCGCCAGATCTTCCGCTCGTTCAGCCAGGAAGCCCGCCGGCAAACTGGATCGCGTCAGCAGCGTCACAGGCGGCCAGAAAAAGGGTAAGAAACTATAGCCCGCACAAAAAAACCTCCCGACTCCAAAGGAGCCGGGAGGTATCGCCTCATAAACTGTTGCTGCAGCGGGACGACCCTATCGCCCTCCCACCGGGGACACCAACTGCCCGTTTGACCGATGGCTCCGCCTCCACATTATCGTCGCCAGCACCCCGATCAACAGCGGAACAGTCGCTGCCAGAGACCACCACCAGGAAATACCTCCCTCCTGTCGCGCCGGAAGCAAATCCTCGTTCGCTACACGCCGCCGGTGCTCCGCCAGCAGTGCCTCCTTCAACCGCGCCCGGAACTCAGGCGACG
>JAPPKT010000520.1 GCA_028819675.1 Caldilineaceae bacterium
AACCCCACCACAAAAAAAACCACCCCTTTTTTTTGGGGGGGGGGGGGGGGGTCGCCGCCGGGGGGGGGGGGGGCCCCCCCCCCCCCCAAACGCCCCCTCTACACCAGCCTGCGCCGACCTGACGCCGCGACGCCGGCGCCGTCCCTATGCCACCGGTCGCTCACCCACCTCGTGCCGCGCATCAGCCATTGCGTCTATGCCGCCGGTTGCTCACCCGCGTCACGCCGTGAAACCGGCCCCCTCTCACACGCACCGGTAGGGGCAGGCCTTGTGCCTGCCCTGTGCCCCGCTAAGTGCCGGATCACAAAATCGCCCACCGCCGCCGCGCCGCCATCTGAAAACCAGCCCAACACCGGCTACCGCTCGCCGCCGCCTTCCCAGTTGAAGATGACCTCTCCCGAGTGGATTTCGACCGTCTCCCCCCCTGCCACCCGCACACGCAGCGCACCCTGCGCAGATGTTCCAACCGCCCGCCCCCGGACCGCCCCGTCAGCAGTATGCGCCCTGACCTCGGCCCCCAGCCCGTGCAATGCGCGCTGCCAGCGCGCGTGGACCGCCTCCGCAGATGGACGCGAGCCCGGCGCACTTAGATCATCCAGCGCCCGGCACAGAGCGACCAGCAGATCCTCTCTCTCGAGCGGCACATAGCCGGCATGGGGCGGACTGCCGCCGTGGCCCACCAGCGCCAGGCTGGATGGAGGCAGCCCGCCCCCGCGAACGGACGGCAACTCCTCCTCCCGCTGATTGACATTGATGCCGATACCGAGTATGACGCCGCTGAGCTCCTGCTCCGCAAAGATGCTCTCCACCAGAATGCCCGCCAGCTTGACCGGACCCCCGGCCTCCACCGCGATCACGTCGTTTGGCCACTTCAGACGAACGCGGTCCGCCAGCTGCGGACAGCTCTCCCCGATCGCCCGCAGCACGGCCAGCCCCGCCAGCATCACTGCCAGCGAAGGATGTTCCGGCAACAGCTCGCCGCACAGAATATAACTGCCCAGCAGCCCGCGCCCGCGCACGTCCTCCCAATCGCGATCCAATCGCCCTCGCCCGGCCGTCTGGTGGTCGGCGATGACCACCGCGCCCGCGGCCCTGTCTCCCCGCTCGTCAAAGATCCCGCGCGCGATCGGCATCGTGCTCGGCGCCGAATGGTGAAACGCTATACTGTGCCCGACATGGCGGCGCGACCTTGCCCCGTCCAACGCGCTCAGCCTGGCTCGCGCACGCCCGATCCATCCCGGTGCAGCCCCCAGCGCGGGGCAGGCACTGCCCCTCCCCGGCCTGGCGCCGGAAAAATCCATGTCCGCTTGGCCCAATTTCCTTGTGATCTCCTGTCCTATCGTGTAAAATGTGTGCGCACTGTAGCAGTCAAAAGTGGTGAGTGCCGGGCATCCGCCCATCGCCCGCAAACTGCCGCCTGCCGACCACGCTCAGACGCTGTTCCAGCGCCGATCCCACCAGTGACGATAATGTATGCGCGCGTTGCCGTTGGTCTGGGGAGCGCCGGGTCTGTCGTATGCGATATAATATCCAGGGCGCTACCGCAATGCCCAGTCAGCGTAGTGTCCATTGACGGCCGCAAACCGGTTCACCCGGCGCAGGGAGGCCTGGTGCGAGTACCCGCAATTCTGATTCTCGCAGGAACTGGGAAATGGTTCAAGTGCGCAGAAGCTGCGCACACCGGCAGCGTTATCGGGGCCTGAGAGCGCCAAATGACACAAAAAACCGCAGCGGTTCAGCCCGAACTGCCCGAAAAAGATGTAGATAAGAACGGACCGGATCGACCGCAGACCGGCTCCGCCGAGGCAGTCCCCGCCGCAACAACGCCTGTCGTCAACCGCTTCTGGGAGGTCGACAGCTGGCGCGGTGTGGCCATCATCACCATGGTTATCTTTCATCTGGTGTTCGACCTGCGCAACTTCGGCGGCATGCCATTTGTACTGCATGAGGGCTTCTGGTTCTATTTCCAGCGCTTCACCGCAACCTCCTTCATCACCCTGGCAGGGGTTTCCGTCGTCCTCAGCTACAATCGCGCACTGTTCAAAACTGGAACGGCCGATGGTTTGAACTGGAAAGTCGCGCGCAGAGGGCTGCAAATTCTCGGCATCGGACTGATATTGTCTTTAGTCATGCGGATAGCCGTTCTGCCGCCTATCGACTTTGGCGTGCTGCATCTGATCGGGACTTCGATAATCTGCTCGATCCCGCTGTTGAACAAGCGTTGGCTGACGCTGGGAGTGGCCGCCGTGCTCTATGCACTCAGCTATCTTCTGCAATACCTGAATGTGCAGGCCCCGCCCGGAGTCTCCTGGCTGGTTCCGCTCGGCATAGAACCGCCCGGCTACTACTATTCCGACTACTTTCCCTTCCCCCACTGGTTTGCCGTCTTCCTGATCGGCGTCTTCGTGGGCACCGTTTTCTATGCGGGCGGCGCGCGCAAACTGCCGCTGCCCAACTTGGGAGGGATTTTCCCATTCCCTGTTCTGCAGTTTCTTGGCCGTCATTCCCTCGTCATCTATGTGATCCATCAGCCAATACTGATCGGTCTGCTGCTCCTGACAGGTACCATTTCGCTTTAGTGACCGGCAACTGCGCCTGGCCCGGACCTGGAAATCTGACCTGGGCAGTGGGCAAGTTGCAAGGAACATCTGCAAAACGAACAACGACAGGATAGAGGAGTTTGTCTTGACTGACTCGACAATCGATCCCCGTATCACCGATCTGCGCAGCCGTAAGGACATGGCCAAGCTCGGCGGCGGCCTCGAACGGATCGAAGCCCAGCACGCCAAGGGCCGCGCCACCGCACGCGAGCGGCTTGAGTTGATGCTGGATAAGGGCAGCTTTCGTGAAGTCGATGCTCTCGTCCTGCACGATAGCCACGATTTCGGCCTCGACCAGCAGCGCATCCCCGGGGACGGCGTCGTCACAGGCTTCGGCACAATCGATGACCGCCTCGTCTACGTCTTTTCTCAGGACTTTACTGTTTTCGGCGGCAGCGTCAGCCGCCATCACGCCGCCAAGATCTGTAAAATCCTCGACATGTCCATGAAGAACGGCGCCCCCGTCATCGGCCTCAACGACTCCGGCGGCGCTCGTATCCAGGAAGGCGTCCTCAGCCTGGCCGGCTACGCCGACATCTTCTTCCGTAACGTCATGGCCTCCGGCGTGGTCCCCCAGGTCAGCGTAATCATGGGGCCCTGCGCCGGCGGAGCAGTCTACTCGCCCGCCATCACCGACTTCGTCATCATGGTCAAAGACACCAGCCACATGTTCGTCACCGGACCCGATGTGGTCAAAACGGTCACCCATGAAGAGGTCACCTTCGAAGAGCTCGGCGGCGCGTCCGTCCACGGCAGCAAATCCGGCGTCGCCCACTTCACCGCCGAAAACGAGGAAGACGCCCTCTTCATCGTGCAGCAACTGATGAGTTATCTGCCCAACAACAACATGGAAGATCCACCTCTCGTGCCTTCCACCGACGATCTGCTGCGCCAGGACGAAGAGCTGGATTCGATCGTGCCGGACAACCCCAACCGTCCCTACGACATGAAAGAGATCATCCGCCGCATCGTCGACGACGGCCAGTTCCTCGAGGTCCATGAGCAGTGGGCCCGCAACGTGATGGTCTGCTTCGCGCGTCTCGGCGGCCGCACCATCGGCATCGTCGCCCAGCAACCGGCTGTCCTCGCCGGCGTCCTCGATGTCGACGCCAGCCAGAAAGCCGCCCGTTTCGTCCGCTTCTGCGACTGCTTCAACATCCCGCTCGTCGTCCTCGAAGACGTGCCCGGCTTCATGCCCGGCCTCAACCAGGAGCACGGCGGCATCATTCGCCACGGCGCCAAGCTCCTCTACGCCTTCTCCGAAGCCACGGTTCCCAAACTCACCGTCATCGTGCGTAAGGCCTACGGCGGCGCCTACTGCGTCATGAATCCCCGCCACATCGGCGCCGACCTGGTCCTCGCCTGGCCTTCCGCCGAGATCGCCGTCATGGGGCCGGAGGGCGCCGTAAATGTAATCTTCCGTCGCGAAATCGCCGCCGCCGAGGATCCCGTCGCCAAACGAAACGACCTCGTCGCAGACTATCGCAGCCGTTTCGCCAACCCTTACATCGCAGCCGCCAACGGCTTCATCGATGATGTCATCGAACCGCACGAGTCCCGCCCGCGCCTCATCAACGCACTCGAGATGCTGCAGAACAAACGCGATCGGCTCCCCCCCAAAAAACACGGGAATATCCCTCTGTGAAGCAGACGCAGCTGGGAACGAACGGAGAAACAGGGACCGCTCGCATGACCGGCCAGGATGGTGCCCAGGACGAAGTACAAATCGCGCCTCGCCCACTCGCGGGCAGGATGCAGCAACTGCCCCAGATCGAGTTCGAGCTCTCCGCCGAACAGTTCGCGCTCATGGGTTTTCCTAAACTGCAACAGGGCCTCCCCCTCACAGCTGTGCTCGACGGCGGTGTCCTGCTGCCCCAGCCCGGCCCGGACCCCTGGTACGCCGTGCAGAAGGAGCCGCTGACGCCCCGCTTCACGCAAATCGGCCCCGCCCTCTACGCCTTTGCCGGCCGGATCGTCGAGGCCGATATCCAATACGGCAGCAACCAGATGGCGGTCATCGTGGTCGATTGCGGCATCGTAACCCTGCGCGTGGCCTGCGCACCCAATGACGACGGCGTCCTTCCCGAAGGAACCTGGGAAACACGCTATGCGGCCGGCTTCGCGCCCGTGCAGGCAATCGTTGAAGAGAGTTTCAGTTCGCCCGTAGGACGTACCGTCGATCTCTCCATGTGGGGCTTTCGCCGTCTGCTCCTCTCGCCCAACGACAGCGCCTTCGGCACCTGGCATCAGAGCAGCGAGATCCCGCCGGCGCCTTTCACAAGCGACCGGCTTCTGATTCAGGCTCGAGTCCATCGACAGGGGATCTGATGCGCGCTCACGCTGATGTCTCGCCTGTGCTGCACGACGCGGGACCGGACAATATCGCGGTCCGGCAGGGCAATCGCATCAAGACCAGTGATATAATAGCCTTGGGGCAGAATACGAATAAGCATTTCTGGGAGCGTACCTCCATAATCAAGCCATGACGCCCGCTGGCAGGGAATCTGAAGGCGAGGGATGGCCCGTGCAGGACTGTAAACTGCCGGCAATCTATCTGCCCATAACCCAACAAAGACGGCGAGTTAACGTGCGCGCAGTCAAGCGCATAAGTCCAAAGAAGGTATAGCTACCCGACCTGACCCGACATAGCCCGACCTGACCCGACATGAACCGACCAGCTCGTCCCACCATGTCAGAGTTCGTACAACTCTTGCACAACCCGCGCCGACAATGGTACGAGACCCCCGGGGCTAGCCAAGCTCTAATCACAGCACATCACAGAAACTGCAGTTCAGACAACACGTAACCGCTCATAAACACTCGTAAACTCTCGTAAACTCTCGTCCAACACACAGATGAGAAAGCCTGCGCAACACGATCAAGACAAACAGTCCACAATGAATGACATGCTCACATTAACCCCTAAGGCATCTGTACCGAATCTGAATTCCGTCATTTCCTCCCATGCAGGACTGTTCCTGACTTCCACTATCAGCCTCAGGCGCGTCAAGAACTCAGCCCACAGGTTCTTGGACGAGGACGACACTCGTATCCGGCGGAGAGATGAGACCCAAGGCAACTCTCTTCGTCCCGAGCGCGCACCCTCCTTGAAACAGATCTGAGAAAATAAGGATCGGCTCATGTTTAAAAAAGTTCTGGTCGCGAATCGAGGCGAAATCGCCGTACGCGTCTTGCGGGCCTGCGAAGAGCGGGGTATCGCCACCGCCACCGTCTTCTCCGATGTAGACCGGACCGCCCTCCACGTGCGTTACGCCGACGAGGCCTACCACATCGGTCCCGCCCCCAGCCGCGACAGCTACCTCCGCATCGACAAGATCATCGATGTGGCCCGCAAGGCCGGCGTCGATGCCGTCCATCCCGGCTACGGCTTCCTGGCCGAGAACGCCGAATTCGCCGCCGCCTGCGCCGATGCCGGCATCACCTTCATCGGCCCGTCACCCGATGCCATCGCCAAAATGGGGGACAAACAGACCGCACGCGAAACCGTCGCCAAAAACAACGTGCCCCTCGTGCCCGGCTCGCGCAAGGGCCTGCGCGATGACGAACTCAAAGCAACCGCCGTTCAGATCGGGTTCCCTCTGATGATCAAGGCGACCGCGGGCGGCGGCGGCAAAGGCATGCGCGTCGTTCACGATCCCAACCAGTTCACCAGCGCACTCCAGGCCGCGCGCCGCGAGGCAGTCGGCGCCTTCGGCAACGGCGAGGTCTACCTGGAAAAGTTCATCTCCAGTGCTCGCCATATCGAAGTGCAGGTCCTCGCCGACAGCTACGGGCACACCATCCACCTCGGCGAACGCGAATGCTCAATCCAGCGGCGCCACCAGAAGCTGATCGAAGAGGCGCCCAGTGTCGCTGTCGACGATAACATGCGCCGGGACCTTGGGCGCGTCGCCGTGGCCGCCGCCGAGTCGGTGAACTATGTCAACGCCGGTACGATTGAATTCCTCTTCGACCCTGATGAGGACAAATTCTACTTTCTCGAGATGAACACCCGCCTCCAGGTGGAGCATCCCGTTACCGAATTTGTGACCGGTGTCGATATCGTCAAAGAGCAGCTGACCATAGCCGCCGGCCGCCGCATGCGCTACCGGCCCGAAGATATCCGCCCCAAGGGGTGGTCGATCGAATGCCGCCTCACCGCCGAGGATCCCTTCAACAACTTCATGCCCAATAGCGGCGTCGTCACCTACCTCAAGGAGCCGACCGGGCCCGGCGTGCGCGTCGAAAGCGCACTCTACCGCGGCTACGAAGTCAGCCTCTTCTACGACCCGATGGTCGCCAAACTGATCGTCTGGGGCGAAAACAGGGCCGAAGCCATCCTGCGTATGCGCCGCGCCCTCAACGAATACCGCATCAGCGGAATCAAAACCTCGATCCCGTTCCACCAGGAGATCATGGACAGCACAGAGTTCATTTGGGGAACCTTCGATACCGGCTTCCTCGACCGCCGCCGCCTGGTGGCCAAAAACGAACCCGACCTCGAGCAGGCGCGCATCGCAGCCGTAGCCGCCGCCCTCGTTGCCCACGATGCCGGCCGCCGCGCCGTCAATATCGGTGGCGGCGAAGGCAACGGTGCCAGCCCCTGGAAGCAGGCCGGCCGCATGAGCACGATGGGAGGACGGTGGTGAAATACTTTGCCAGTGTCGGCGACCATACCTTCGAAATCGAGATCAACGAGGACGAAGTCCTGGTCGACGGCGAACCAATCACCGTCGATCTCCGCCAGAGCGGAGTCACCCAGCTGTACAGCCTCCTGCTCGACGACGCCAGCTTCGAAATGCTGGTCGAGGAGACCCCGCACAGCCATGACGTGACCCTCCGCGGTGAGCAGTTCCGCGTGCGCATCGAGGACGAGCGCACACGCCGCCTCAACGCAGCCCGCCAGGGGCCCGCACTGCCCCAGGGCGACCTCGCCGTCAGGGCGCCCATCCCGGGCATGATTGTGAAGATACTGGTGCAGGACGGCGATGAAATCATCGAAGATCAGCCGCTCATGATCCTCGAAGCCATGAAGATGGAAAACGAAATTCGCGCCGTCCGCTCGGGCGTTGTGCGCAAAGTGGAAGTCACCGCCGGCGAGAGCGTCGACCAGGACGCCGTACTCATCGTAATCGGATAGTCCCTTCGCAACAGAACCCCGTAAAGCGTCCCGTAGGGGCACCCCTCGTGGGTGCCCACTGCGGTTGCAGCATCGAATCATAACAGAACCCCGTGAAGCTTCCCGTAGGGGCACCCCTCGTGGGTGCCCACTGCGGGCGCTGCATCGAGTCGAAACAGAACCCCGTGAACCTTCCTGTAGGGGCACCCCTTGTGGGTGCCCTCTGCGGTTGCAGCATCGAACCGGAACAAAACCCCATGAAGCTTCCCGTAGGGGCACCCCTTGTGGGTGCCCTCTGCGGTTGCCCTTCGTTGGCTACTATGGCGGCCAAATCCTGACACGTTTACTTTGATTTCAACCCGAATCCCATTTGACAGTCCAATTGCATTGTGATACATTAAGGAAACCTGCACTGAATCGAAAACGATTTGTCAGGTCAATCTACATGTAGTAGAGTAACGAAGTTACGGCACATTAACAGCTGAAGAGTGGCAAGATAAGCGAGTCCAGCAGACCTGTCAGT
>JAPPKT010000605.1 GCA_028819675.1 Caldilineaceae bacterium
CGTTGAAGAGACCAGGACACAGATCTATGCGGCTTGAGGCCAGGAAGTACCTGTTTGATATTCGCAGCGCAGCAGATCTCTTGGCCGAGTTCCTGGCAGGAAAGACATTCGCTGATTACCAACGCGTTATCGCCTTTCGCAATATCCTGATACATGGCTACTCCGACGTGGACGACGGGCTGGTATGGGACGTGGTTGAGACGAATCTGCCATTGCTGCGTCATGAGGTTGAGAGACTGCTTAACGATGAGTAACATGTGTTTCTTGGTCAGCGTCGACCTGAAGGAAGCTCTACCGCTGCCTACCATCCCGTTTCTGGTGGAGGCGCGGGACTGGGCGCGCCTGCCCTAGAGTTTTCAGCGCCAAATCGGGCGAGATTACGTCGTACTGGTGAAAGAGCCGTGTGGCCCGGCGCGGCAGCCGTTTGAATCCGGGGATGGCTGATGACATATACCGATGAAGAGATCCTGCGCCGCTTGCGGCTCGGCGAGGACAGCGCCTGGGAGTTCAAGCAGCTTGAATTCAGCGGCGACAGACCGGTAAGTCCGCGCCGCGATGACTGGGCCAACGAGGTCGTCGCCTTCGCCAACGCAACCGGCGGCGCGCTGCTCTGCGGCGTAAGCGACAACGGCGACGTCCAGAACATGTCGCGGCGGCAGATCACCAACCTGGATGCGCTTCTGGTCGAAGTTTGCACAGACTCTATCAAGCCGGCGGTACGCATCCGCACCGATCATCGCGAACTCGCTGGCGGCAGACCGGTTCTGCTGGTCGAAGTTCCCCAGGGCGACTCACTGCACGAGGGGCCGGGCGGCGCCTATATCCGCGTCGGCGCATCCAAGCGCCTCATGACGAGCGATGAGCGCATGCGCCTGGCCCAGCGACGAGGCCAGGCGCGCTTTCGCTGGTTCGATGAGCAGCCTGTGCCGGACACAGGATTCGGGACATTGGAGGAGGCGCTTTGGAAGCCTCTGTTGAGCGCTGAGGGGGCGGCGGATCCTGAAGCGGCGCTGATGAAACTGGCTCTCTTGGCGCCTGATGAAGCCGGTGTTACACGCGCCACGGTGGCCGGCGTCCTGTTTGGCACGCGCAACCCTGAACGGTGGCTGCCCAATGCCTGCATTACCGCGACCCGTTACCGGGGGAAGGACCGGGCCAGCGGCCAGGTCGATGCGCAGGAGATTACCGGGCCTCTGAACCGCCAGATCGCTGACGCGGTGGCGTTTGCGGTGCGCAACATGCAGGTGGCCGCGCGCAAGGTTCCGGCGCGTGTGGAGATGCCCCAATACAGCGACAGGGCGCTGTTCGAGGCGGTGGTCAACGCGGTAGCCCACCGCGACTATTCGATGCATGGTTCGCGGATAAGGCTGTCCATGTTCGAGGACCGCGTGGAGATCCAGTCGCCGGGGTCGTTGCCCAACAATCTGACTGTGGAGAGCATGGCGACGCGGCAGGCAACGCGAAACGAGACGTTGACCTCGGTGCTTGGCCGTATGCCCGTCGGCGAGGTGCGCGGATCGGAGGACAGGCTTTACTTTATGGAGCGCCGCGGGGACGGCGTCCCCATCATCCAGCGTGAAACGCGGGAACTCTGCGGCCAACCGGCCACATTCCGTCTGATCGACGGTTCGGAGCTGTGTCTCATCATCCCCGCGGCACAGTTGGAGCCGAGTCCTGCCGCGGCGACGGTTACGGTACACGGGGGCGGCCGGCCTTTACCGGGTGTCGACCTGCTGGTTCTTTTCCCGAACAAGACCTGGAAACAGGCGACAACCGATCAGCATGGCGGGGCGACCGTCGATCTGCATACGACACATCTTCCAATGACTGTGTTTGCAGCTGCCCCGGGCTTCAGCGCCCACGTCGAACGGGAGTGGGTGCCCGAACAGAGGGCGCTTGGCATTGAACTGCACGGTTTGACCGGGGGCGGCTCCTGCATTTTTGCCGAGGCCACCGGTTACATACCCACTTTGGTGGGGCGGCTGAATCCCATTCGCGACACGCATGACAGAACCTACTTGTACGCTGCCAACATCGCGATCAACGAGGGGCGCCAGCAGCCTGTGCATTTCGTACTGGGTGAAGAGTTGCGCCTCACCGACGCGGAGGGCAGAGAGGCATTTGTTCAGATCGTCGACATCGTCGAGCGCTCCGCCCTGGTGGAGTACCGGCCATTCGACGGGACAGCGGGCTTGGCTTGATCGTCAATACATCTTTAGAGGAATTTGGAGGCGATTCCGACTGTTCAACTCTTCGATTTGGAAGAAGCCCTGTGGCTGTCGAGAATCAAGATTCTGTAACGGCGATGCCCTAATGGCGCGCATTACCCCTTGTCTTGGAAACGGAAAAATCGCCCGCTACGTTGCGAAGGAATTGGGTCCCAGCGGAGTCTTCGCAGTTTGCTAACCGCAAGAAGCTAGGAGAGTGCATGAAGATTCAATGGAACGACTTCGAGCCTCAAGGATACGAGGATATGGTTTCAGTCTTGCTCAGCCGGCTACATCCAGACGCCCAGCGAATTGATGGCAAGGGCGGTGACGGTGGTCGGGACGTGCAGATTGTTGACGGACAAGACGGTCCGATCACCCACGCCTTTGAATTGAAGTCCTTCACCGGCCGGATGGATACGGGACGGCGCAGGCAAGTGGAAAAATCTCTCAAACGGGCGGCGTCCCTTGGACCAGCACGATGGACACTCGTCGTTCCCATCGATCCCACTCCTACCGAGGACGCCTGGTTTCGCAAGCTCGGCAAGGGTTACTCCTTCCCGATAAAGTGGTACGGAAAAACATGGCTTGACGAAAAGATGTCGGCGTTTTCGGATATTCGGCAATACTTCCTGGAAGGGACAAACGATGAGGTGGTTCGTTTGCTCCGAGAACTTCACAAAGAGCAGGCGATTGTCACGGATGTCCCAGACGCAATGGAACGATTACGGACGCTCCGCGGGCGCCTGAATGAGATTGATCCCCACTACAGATATGAGCTATCCACAGGAAAAGATGCGGCCGATGGCAGGCCAACGAACGTAGTCTTCTCAGTTGGATTCTGTGACATGAGGGTCGATGTCTATTCGAAGTACTTGGGTGCTACCAAGGATCGACCTGTCACAGTGAATGTCAAGATTCTCGTGGATACCGACGACGAAGTAGTGCAGAACGCTCTCAACTATGGCTTGGAGGCGACCATACCACCCCACATGGTCGACAGTGTCACGGTTGATGCGCCATTCGGCCTCGCAGGTTACTTCACAGAAGCGGAACTCACCCTAATTCCGATCAATAGCCTAGACGAGCCTGTCACCCTCTTACTCGACATCGTGGACGGAGACATGATTTTGGCCAGTTTGCCGGTACAACTCACAGAACGGACAAGTGGCCTACGAGGATCCACCTTAACTGGAGCCGATAGCACTGGGTGGCTGCAAGCTCGCTTCAAGGTGAACGTAGAAACCATGGGCCTTGAGGCGGAGTTCTGGTTGACCCCCCAGTCCACCATGCCAGAGGCTCTTTTGCCACTCTGCCGATGGGTAGACGCATGTAAGCCGCCCCATCATCTTCGATTCCGTTGGCAAGGCGGATTAGAACCGCGCATTGAGATACGAGAGTCCTTCTTGGAAGATGACAGCCTCAGCAGGATTGTTGAGGCACTCGCCTATTTGCAGAAACGCTGCGGCATTCATTGGGAGATGTCTCCTTCACTTACTCCCGAGGAAGGCCAACAGATACTGGCAGCTGCGGCCATGCTAAGGGAGGAGACCATTGACTTCACATGGGAATCCTGGAACCTTCGCTTGGACCCTTCGGAACCAGCGCTCAAGGAACTGACGGATGGCTCTTCGCACGCTTTTCTCTTCAGAAAAGACATAAGGATCGAATATGAGGGGGTGACTGTTGCAATAGTACGGATCCAATCCCACCTTGAGTCCGCCCGTCTCGCTAATCTCAGTGCCGTCGAGCGAGCCCTCATGTCCGGATCAGTTCCACACCTGAATTTCGTACCGGGAGAAAGCGACAAGGGGCAACGCGTCGCGGTGCTATTGCCGTCACCTTCAGAGCACCCATGACGATGAATCTGGCTGGTGGGGGTTACATACGACCAGGACTGGTGCAGGACTACCTCCCCATAGCACCCAAGCCTTGTTAGTAATGATGGGCCTTCGCGAGCCTTCAAGGCGCAAGAGCATGGCTGCCGAAGAGGGTGATCTGTTCGGGATTGGATTTCTGGGCGATCAGTTGGGCTACGGCGCGGATGGTGGCCTTGTCGATTGTAGCAATGCTCATTTGTGCAGGTCCTTTCGCAGCGGTTCTGTCAAGCTGCTCTCAGAGATAGTATTTCTAGGGCCAAGGCTACACTGGAGGATTTCGCGGCCAGAGCGAATCTGACCTTAGACCTCCGCATCCGTATCGCCGATGGAAAGGGGAGTAGTTAGGGTACTCTCATGCCTGAAAAGGCGCTCAGAGTGGCCCTGGCGCCGTCGCTTGACTTGACCTGCCTCTGGGCGGCTTCGCGGCGGGCTTTCTCTTCGTGATCGCCGCCGAAGGGCCAGTGAAATTGCATCAGAAATAGTGATATTGCAGTGTTATAATAGCCTGGTGCCGAAATATCAATTGGCATTACCGAAACCGTACTGTCATCACCAAGCCATGACTGTCTCTGGCAGCGAATCCGAAGGCAGGGGAGGACCCTTCCAAGACTGTAAGCTGCCCGTCACCCAACCAAGACAGTGAAAAACTGTGCTCGAAGCCAGGCGATGAAGCCCAAAAATAGGAAATCAGCCCGCTCTGACCCGACCCCCTGCCCCCCGCCGCCACGCGACCGGCATGAGTCTGTCGTCTGTTAGAGTAGTGGACGAGCACCGTAGAGAACTTGCCAGAACCGGGAACAGAATCCAGACACGGAAAAACTGATGCAAAAGCGTAACGACAACAAGGAGTGGAAAAAAAATTTCGCCCGCTTTTACCCTACTTTTCCGCCATTTCCGCTATTTCCGCCATATTCCCGCCAAAACACATCCCACCATATCACCGGACATACAACTCTTGTACATCTCTCGATTGATCTCGTACGCGCCCACGCGCACCAGCGAATCCCTGAGCACAGCCCGTCGCGCAAATCTCATGAACTGTAGTTCAGACATCACCCAAACACTCGCAAACGCACGTAAACGCTCGTAAACACTCGTAAACACTCGTAAACGCTCACAAACTCTCGTCCACCTCACAGATGAGAAATCCGCCAGTGTCGGCATCGCCGCCAAATGCAAACGGGCCGGCTGGAATCAGGAGCATCTTCTCAAGCCGCTACACAACCAAGTTGCGATTGCCCTGCCCAATCATAAATTTCGTCCCCCGCGGGCGCCTTTAGTGTGTTATAATAGTGACCGCATTCAGTCGAAATGGCCCTGGCCCTGGCAAGCAACGACTCTTGCCAGAAGAAAATCCGACAACGGAGGAAGGCAACTGTATCGCATATGGCCAGAGCCTCGCTTTCCTGCCGGAATCCTGTAGGTGCCCCCCTGGTGGGCGCCCTACAAGGGCCGCAAAAGCGTCCAAATCTTGATGAATCGGTCCCGAAACTGCTTCCTTAGACAGTCCACGCCGCGCAGTGTATAATCACCCTCGGTTCTAAGCGGACGGCCTCACGCAAAAACTGTCCGCTGTAGACAGAAACCCAGACCAATGGCAAAAATCCTTCTCGTCCACCCACTCTTTCTCAGCCTCAATCCCGAAGAGCAGGCCCTCCAAAGCCCCTACTTCCCGCTCGGCCTCCTCTACCTCGCCGGCTACGTGCGCGCCCAGGGCCACGAAGTCGCCGTCTTCGACGGCACCTTCGAAGAAGACGTCAGCGCCTTCTCCGCACGCCTCGCCGCCGAAAAACCCGACCTCGTCGGCATCTCCGCCGTCCTCCCCCTGCGCGACATGGCCCTCACCCTCGCCGCCGACGCCAAAACCACCGGCACACTCACAATCCTCGGCGGCCCCGACCCGACCAAAGACCCCGCCTACTACCTCCAATTCCCCCAGGTCGATATGGTCGTCCACCACGAAGGCGAGCAGACCCTCGACGCACTGCTCCGCCTTATCGACGCCGGCCCCCTCACGCCCGCACTGCTGGCGCGTGAACCCGGCATCGCCTTCCGCGACGCCGCCGGCGCACCCGTCGTAAACCAGCCCCGCCCCCCCGTCGAAAACCTTGACGAGTTGCCCCTCCCCGCCCGTGACCTCATCGACATGGACCGCTACCTCGACACCTGGCGCGAAGAAAACGGCTACTCATCCCTCACCATCTCCACCTCCCGCGGCTGCCCCTACGGCTGCGACTGGTGCCGGGACTCCGTTCACGGCCAGGCCTTCCGCCAGCGCTCCCCAGAGAGCGTCGCCGCCGAAATGAAGCAGCTCAAAGAGACCTACGAAATCGATCGCCTCCGCGTCGTCGATGATGTCGACGGCATCGAGCGCGAATGGGTCGAAGGCTGGGCCGAAGCCGCCGCAGCCGCAGATGCAGCCATCCCCTTCGAGGCCCTCTACGACCTCGAACGTCAGGACCTGCCCATGCTTGATGTGCGCGACACGTTGTGAAAAAAGCGCAATCAGTACCTCCCCACCGTGAGTGGGGCCCTACACGCACCTCCGGATGACGCTGCTGCCGGGAACTGACAGTTGAATGACTTCTTCTCGGACGGCTCCCCCTTCCTCCGCCATCCCCTGCTGACTGCCGAACGAACCCGGCAGGAGATCGACTTCCTCGTCGACGCGCTTCCCCTATCCCCCGGCGCACGCGTCCTCGACGTCGGCTGCGGATTCGGCCGCCACAGCGTGGAACTGGCCCGCCGCCGCTACCGTGTCCTCGGCATCGACCCCGCCGCCGCCATGATCAGGGCCGCCCGCGACAACGCGCATGAGGCCGGTGTCGTTGTCGACTTCCAGCAAGTTGCCGCAGAAGGCTATTTCACCGCCGAACCGTTCGACGCCGCCCTCTGCCTCTTCACAACACTCGGACAGCTCACCCCCGCGTCAGATGATGACAACCGCGACCTGCTTACGACCGTCTTCGACTCCCTGAAAGAAGGCGGCCGCTTCGCCCTCGAGCTCCCGCAAAAGCAACCTGCCCTCGACGCCCTCAAACCCTCCGACCGCTTCGGCAGCGACACCAGCTACGCCCAGGTGGACCGCAGCTACGACGCCGGCACCGGCATCGTCACCGAAAAGTTCCACATCGTCTCCCCCGACGGCTCCCAGGACTTCCACCTGCGCTACCGCCTCTTCACCCGGCAAGATGTCACCGGCCTCCTCTCCGAGGCAGGACTGCAAATCCTCGAGTGCCATGGCGGCTACAACCGCGCCGACTTGACTGATGACAGCTCCTTGATGCTCTTCATCTGCGCCAAATGACCCCAAATTGGCTCACCCCCGACCTGCTCAATCTGCTCCTGCAGGGCCTCCTCCTCACCGTGGTCCTCACCGCCGTCACCGCCGCACTCGCCCTCGTCCTCGGCGTCGCCGCCGGTACCATGCGCATCTCCGGCAACCGCCTCGCCGGCGCCCTCGCCGTTCTCCATGTCGAAACCCACCGCAACCTGCCCGCCCTCGTGCTCATGATCATCTGGGCCTTCGCCCTGCCCAACCTCTTCCCCACCGAGCTGAGGCGCCCCATCTTCTTCGATAACGCCTTTCTCAACTGGCTCAGCAGTTGGAGCGGGCTCTCCCTGCCCTACTATACGCTCGCCGCCGGCGTCGCCCTGGTCCTCAATACCAGCGCCTACCTCGCAGAGCTCTTTCGCGCCGGCGTCGGCGCCATCCCCCAGCAACACGTCGACGCCGCCCGCACGCTCGGCGCCTCCCGCCTCAAACTCTTCTGGACGGTTCTGCTGCCCCAGGGCCTCCGTACCGCCTTCCCGGCCATCTCAACCCGCCTTATCCATCATCTCAAAAACACCGCGCTGGCCGCCTTTGTCGCCACCCCTGAATTCTTCCACAGCGCCCAAACCGCAATCACCCGCACCTTCCTTGCGCTCGAATTTCTCATGCTCGCCGCCATCGTCTATCTTCTCCTCGCCTTTGCCTTCTCCGGCCTCCTGCGCTGGGTCGAAAAGCAATGGCTCGTCGCCGGAGGCTGACTGTGCCAATTCTCCACCGGCCTCCCTTTGCTTCTGATCGCCGATGAATGACCACATCTCCTTCCTGATCGAAAAACTGCCTGCCCTCCTGTTCGGATTCTCCGGGCAACGGCCCG
>JAPPKT010000111.1 GCA_028819675.1 Caldilineaceae bacterium
CGAGGGGGTCGTCGGCGACTTCCGCCAGAATGGACTTGCGGAACGGCAGCATTCCCGCCGACTTAACCAGCCATTCTTCGCTTTCGTCGTTGGTCATCCAGTGGAGGAACTTCAACAGTCCTGGCGTATCAGCAGGGTCCTCGGGCTTGAAGGGCACCAGGCCGGAGTAGTTTGCACCGCCCCAGGCGATGGCGGGGTGTGGGTCATCGTGTGGATACTGGATAAAGCGCCATTTGCGTTCGTTCTCGGTATCAGTGACGACCAGGGTCTCCTCATCCAGTTCCATCCCCTCCCGACGTGCTCCCCCGGGTACCACGTTGCCAACCTGCATGAGGATGTTGCCCTGATCGATGAGGGCGTTGTTATCGTCGCCGGTGTACCCTGCCGGATCGGGAATCAGATCGTTTGCGGCCAGCTCTTGCATCCATGCAAGGCATTTGATCGCCTCCGGCGAAGCCATGTCGACACACGATTCCGTCTCATCGGTCCAGAAGTGGGCGCCGAAGCAGCGGAAATAGAGGAGTGTCACCCAATGAAAAGCCGGCGTGGAATGGGCGGAAGGGATGCCGAGTCCGTAGCGCTCGCTGCCGTCCGGTCGCGTCCCCCGTACAGCCTCAAGCCAGCTATTGAACTGGTCGATGTTCCACCCGTAGCATGGGGCCTGGGGTGCAGTATCCATCGCGCCCGCTTCCTCGACCCCATCAAGGTAGACAACCCCGGACTGGCACACCGGCCAGTACGGCAACATGTACACTCTGCCATCGATTGAGCACTGCTCAAGCATTCCCTCGACCATATCGCTGGACAACTGCTCTTCCAACGAATCGGTGAGATCCAGAGCCAGTCCCACCTCTAATGCCGAAAGGGCAAGCTGGATCCAGCCGCCGCCGACAACATCCGGGGGCGAACCGGCCGCGAGGGCCGTTGTCACCTTGCTGCCCTGCTCCCACGTCAGGGGAAGCACCTCTACCTCAATAGTTGGATTCTCTTCCATAAAGGCGTTCGCCCGCTCCCACTGCCAGGAACCGGGCTCGCCAAGAGCCGATGAGTAGTACGGGAAATCCCAGAAATCAATCGTTGTGGTTACAGCCGGGGGCGCAGCTGCTCCGCCCTCTCCCGCCGGCGCGGCCGGCATAGCGCAAGCAGCCAGAAGGGCTCCCGTGCCGGTGACGGCAGACAGCTTCAAGAAATCACGTCGACTCAGGTTGTTCCGTTTCATGCTCTCTTCTCCTTTGATCTGGTCGTTTGATCTGGTAGTGATCGAAGCGCATGCAACAACAGGTACTCTGGTCAAATGCTTCCGAGGGGCGGGCGCCAACGGTCCTAAGTCGACGCAAGTCGCTGTCGTGAAACTGTCATGCCTTACTCATGCGGTCATCTCCTGACCGCGCCATTCCGTATCGATACCGACATAGTTTTCTACAAAGTGTTGATGCCGTGCAGGCAGTGCCTTGATAAACGCCTGCGCCGACTCAGGGAGCGGCCAGGGCGCCTCTATGCGGTAGCTGCGCGGGCGGAGACCGAGGCCGCAGGAAAGCCGCACCTGGTCGGTCTGGTTGGGGAAAGCGGCGTGGTAGGTGCGTGCGGCGAAGATGATCTGATCGCCCGGCTCCGTGAACAGGGGCACAATACCCGGCACGTCGAAGCCGACATAGCCTTTGGGTTCACTCCCCTGCCGGTGAAATGAGCGCCGGTCCGGGGTCAGCGCAAAGCCTTCCGGCCCCGCCCAATCCTCCACGTGGGAATCTTCAATCACGGCGAGGCCGCCGTGTTCAGGGTAGGAGCCTGTGAGGTAGAACCAGCGGCCCGAGGGCCAGTGGCCCCGGTTCAGGACATCGCCGGCGTTTTGCGGGGGGCCTTGACTGAACCCGTGCCAGTCAGAGTGCCACGTGAGTGGAGAGGAGCCGGGATTGCGTAGAATCGCGGCTGAGCGGTGGATGGTCAACTCGTCCGCCTGGCAGAAGAGCCGCTGGACCTGCAGATAGGGCTCATAGTCGAGCAGTTTCCACAGTGCGGGTGCGTGCTCGACAAAGGTGGTGTGGGTGTAGCTCTCGCCGGGGCCCAATGTCCCGTCCGGGTCAATGACCTGCAGAACCGCTTCCTGAAGCTCCTTGACCAGCTCCTCGGACAGTACCTGCTTGACCACGGCGAACCCATGGGCGTCGACACATGCCTGGGCGGCCTCCAATTCATCGAGGCCGAATTCATAGCGGTACGAAAGCGCGGGTTTCTGAATGTCAGTGTAGGCCATAGGAGAACTCGTTGGGGCTTTCTGGAGATGATCACCATGCTCCACCAACGCAGGCGCCGCTTCTGGTGCGGCATCCTCGCCTGCGCACAGGGACACAGCTTTTGGCACGATGCAGCGATCCATGCCTCGCTGCATTGTGTATTGTCCACATATTATTATATCTAAGCCCGCCCTTGTCAAACCGTTTTTCACGGTCCGGACAGCCCTTTTGCAAGTTGCTCAACTGCTGTATAGTTCTCCCTGAAGCGCTTGCCTTGTGCTGGTCCACCATCTGCCTGCAGAGGTCCATCGTGAAGATCACCGGCGTTCGAACCATCCACTTCGCTCCCTTCGCCAACATCACCTTCCTTGAACTGACGACGGACAGCGGGATCGTCGGCCTGGGAGAGACCTATTACACGCCCCGCTCCGTGACGGCCTATATCGGAGAGGTATTGACGCCGCTGCTGCTGGAGAGCGACCCGCGTCAGATCGAAGCGTTCTGGCGCCGGGCCTACGAGAACTCGCATATCTACGGCAATAAGGGGCTGGAGATGCGCTGCCTCTCGGCGGTGGATGTAGCGCTCTGGGATATTCTGGGGCAGGAGTTGGGCCGGCCGATCTGGCAGCTTCTTGGGGGGACGAGCAATCCGGACGGCGTGCCGGTCTACAACACATGCGCCTCTGCAGGTTACGGGCAGAAAGCACCGGATATATCCCGCAAAGTGAACACCGCGGCAGCCGGCACGTATCAGGACTTTGAGGCCTGGCAGCCCGGCGGCGATGCCGGCGAACTTGCGCGCTCTCTGCTCGATATGGGAATCCGAGCGATGAAGATCTGGCCCTTTGATCGCTTCGCCCTGGCCAATCACGGCCAGACGATTTCGTTCGCGGAGATCGAAGAAGGGTTGCAGCCGTGGAAGCAGGTGCGCGACGCGGTGGGGCTGGAGATGGATATTATCCTGGAGGGGCACGGCTATTGGGCTCTCCAGCCGGCCCGCCGTATCGCGGAGGCTCTCGAGCCCTACAAGCCGGTCCTGCTTGAGGATTTGATGAAGCCTGACAACCCGCGCACGCTGGCCAAGCTGCGCAGTTCGACGCGCACCCCCATCTGTGCGTCGGAACTGCTCATGAATCGCTACGCGGTCGAGGAGATGCTACGGGCGGATGCCTGTGACGTGGTGATGACAGATGTGACCTGGGCGGGCGGCATCACTGAATGCCGCAAAACGGCCGACATGGCCGAGACCAACAACATGGGCGTGATCTTCCACGACTGCACCGGCCCGGTAACGCTGGCGGCCTCCCTGCACCTGGCCGCCCACGCCACCAATACGTGGATGCAGGAGATCGTGCGCGCGTTTACGCTGGGGTTCTATCTGGAGCTGGTCGATCACCCATTTGTCGTTGAGAATGGGCGGATGCAGCCGCCCCAGAGACCGGGGCTGGGCGTGGCATTGAAGCCGGAGGCGCTGGAAAGGGACGACTGCCAAATCACCGCTCTGGTTTAGATGTAAGTCCTACCCCGCTGTTTGCCCCAGGAAGAGATCCCGCCCTGCCACCAGCGTCTGCATCTTGCGGTCGGCGACCGAACGCGGCAGCATCCAGAAGCCGCAGTCGGGGTGGATCCACTTGACCCGCTCCTCGCCCAGCAGGTCGACCGCGTGCTGAATGCGCCCTGCGATCACGTCGGGGCTCTCCACTTCGTTGTCCTTGATGTCTACGACGCCGATCCCAAGAGCGATCCCCTCGCGCAGGTCGGTGAAGACCTCCAGCTCATCATAGCCGCGGCGGGCGAACTCCAGCACGAGGTGGTCGACGTGCAGGTTGTTGAGGAAGCCGAGCAGGCTGGCCCAGAAGCCGCTTTGGATACTCTGGCCGCCGTAGTTGCCGAAGCAGAGGTGCAGCGCGCGTTCGCCGCGCGCGCCGTCGAGTACATGGTTGATCGGCTCGTGTGCCCAGACGGCGTCCTCTGGGTTGCCGGTGAGATTGGCCTCGTCCACCTGCAGGACCGGCGCGTCGATCGCCTCGACCTGGCGGCGCAGCACCTCGGCGATGGCCATGGTCAGACTGGGGAGATCGCTATAGTGGCGGTCCAGCAGCGTTTTCGCCAGCATGTAGGGTGCGGTCACGGTGAACTTGAGCGGACTCGCGGTCAACTCCTTCACCATCTGCCAGCTTGAAGGCAGGTCCAGCTCGCCTTCGCCGATCGGACCTTCGACCACGGCGGCCGGCTGCGTACGGAAGCCCATGCCCTGCTGGGCGCGAAAATCGTCCACATCCTTGCGGCCCATCTGGCTGGAGATGCCGGACATCGGCTGCACGAAATATTCGATCATCCCGTTCGTTTCGGGATGGTTGACGTCGAAGCGGGTCAGTTCGCCGTCGGAGATCACGTCCAGCCCGGCCAGTTCCTGCGTCTTGAGGACGACGAGAATGGCGTCGCGCAGATTGGGGACGGACGGATAGGCGGCCAGCCAGGCCGGTAGCGGATAGCTGCCGACGACGGTTGTCTTGATGGAAGGTTCGGGCATTGGGTGCTCCTGGGTGCGGGGTGTATGAGATGTGTACATTCTATCAGCTTGTGCGGCGCCGGGGAGATAACGCGCGCCTTGCGAAAGAGGTTGCGAATCACCCATGGATCCGGTTCGGGCAATCATATCACGGGACGGCAGACGAATGGTAAAATCATCGTGGCAGTCGGTCCATCATGCAATGTTTTTCATGGGAATTGGCTGAGTGGTTACCATTACTTCGTCTGGACAGAATCAGACGACTTGGTCGACTACCACTGACACGAGCTGACAATCATGGCTATGAAGAATCCACCACATCCTGGAAGCAGCGTAAAGGAAAACTGTCTGGACCCGCTTGACCTCAATGTCACTGAAGCGGCAAAGGTGTTGGGCGTGGCCCGCCACAGGCTTTCGCGTGTACTGAACGGCCACGCGGGCATTTCACCGGAGATGGCCATTCGCCTGGAGAAGGCCGGATGGTCGAACGCCGAATTCTGGCTGCAGCGGCAAGGCGCCTATGATCTGGCGCAGGCGCGCCGAAACGAAGATCAGATCAAGGTCGAGCGCTACCGGCCGCATGCAATCTGATTGAGAAGCAGGTGGCTTTCCCCCACTCCTCTCTCGTCTTGACTCTCTCCTCAGCAGTTCCAGTTTGTCTTTTCGTCTGAGTTGGTAAACACTGCATCTGTGCAACACAGCACAACCGCCGCGCCATCCAACCTCCACTCCGAACGCAGGTGACCATGACAAACGACACCCAACCCTCACCGGTAGCAGCCTTCCGCGCCAAGATGGCGGGGGGCGATATCTGTATTGGCGCGTCGATCACGCTGACCGACCCGCACGCGACCGACGCGCTCGGCGATTCGGTCGATTTTTTCTGGATCGACATGGAACACAGCATGATGAGCGCGGAGGCGCTGGGAGGGCATTTCCTGGCGGCGAAGGCGCGCGGCAGGCCAGCGCTTGTGCGTGTGCCCGGAAGCGGCACACCTTTCATCAAACCGGTGCTGGACGCGGGCGCGGACGGGATCATCGTGCCGCAGGTGCGTTCGGCGGCTGAGGTACAGGATGTGGTCAACAGCTGCCGCTACCCGCCCTTGGGCGAGCGCGGCTATGGGCCGCGCGTGCCCGCCAACTACGGACGCGACGGCGGCAACGCCTACACTGAGCGGGCCAACCGGGAGATCTTCGTGGCCGTCCAGATCGAGAACGCAGAGGCTTTTGCCGCGCTGGACGACATCCTGGCCATCGAAGGGCTGGACTCGATCGCGCTGGGGCCCTGGGATTTGTCGGCGTCATTGGGGCTGCTGGGCGACGTGGAGCATCCGACCGTGATTGAGGCGGTGGACAGCATCATCGCACGCACGCGGGCTGCGGGACTGTTTGTGGGGGCCGGCATGGCGCCCGATGCGCGCTTTGCGCTCGGTATGGCGAAACGCGGTGTGCAGTGGCTGCAGGTGGGCGACGACTGCGGCTACATGATCCTGGCGATGGACCAGATCACGGCCGAGGTGAGGAGTCAGCTGTAGCGGGTTTGCTGCCTCAGGAAAATCAATGCAGGCCCGCTGTCTCTCGGGTGCGCATATTGAAGCAAAAGCTGTCCCGGCAGAACTGCTGGGACGGTTGCGTCATTGCGGTGAGTTGGGCTGCCTGCTTGTCTAATCTCCGCAGCTGACGCCTAGATGCGGGAGCGTACCCTATCGTTCAAGCCAAGATCGGCTCTTATCTCTTCATCACTGTACGTTGGCTCTACGCCCTGACGAATCCGGTCCACCGATGCACTCGCCAAGTAATAGTCTTCGGTCTCTTCCAGTCCGCGCTCGATGATTTCTCGCATATAGAAATCCCGTGACCGGCCAGCATCTTCTACCAGTTCATCAACGGCCCGCCGCAATTCCGGCAGTGTCCACAGTAAGAACCGGTGCGCCAGAGACACCATCTTCGCCCGTACTGTACTCATTTGCTGTCCTCCTGCACGCCAATTGTCCAAAAGCAGTCAAGGCCCTTCTCACTCTAATTGATCCAGCCATTTGTCCTGCATTCGTCGACACGCGCAGCGACAATTGTAAATCCCTTCATCATTACCGTCCAGCTTTGCAGACAGCTTCCTTGCTGTAGAGAACTCATAGCCCTATAGCAGCCAATGCCGGCACAATGCTTTTCCCTATCAGCCCTCCCAATCCGGAATCTCCACCATCTGGCCCCCTTTCAGGGCACTTTCATGCGCGCACATGCCGGGCAGCGCCATTCGGAGCGCGGCGTGGATGTCGAGCGGGGGCGGGGTGTCGTCGCGGATGCAGGCGACGAAGTCCTGGATCATCATATACTCGGCGGTACCGTGTCCGCCCTGCGTCGCCTCCGGCGGGGCGTCGGTTACATTTTCGGTGATCGGCATCTCGATCATGTTGTTCAGATGCGGGACTGAATCCAACCATGCGTTGGTCTGCAGCGGGCTGGTCGGCGGGCGCGAGGTCTCGAGGACGCCGTCGGTGCCGTAGATCGAGTAGTAGTGGAACATGGGCTCGCGGGTGATGCCGAAGGCGACCAGGATCTTGATCACGCCGCCGCTGGCCGTCTGCAGAATCGCCACCTCTGTGCCGGATTTGACGCGGACGGGCAGGTTCCCTGTGCCGGTGGTGACGCTCATGCCGCTGGCGGCGACGCAGCGCTCGCCGGTCACTTTGAGCAGGGGGCCGAGGCTGTGAGTGCAGTAGTGGATGGGCGGCATGGACGCTCGCCAGGTGGGTGAGCCGTCAGCCTGGCGCAGCAGGTAGCGCGTGTCGTGGATGTACTCGGCCTCGGCGTACATGAAGTCGCCCAGCAGGCCCTGGCCCCACATCTCCCGCCAGCTTAGAATGTGCGCCCAGTAGCAGCAGTTCTCGGCCAGCATAAACTTCTGGCGCGGGTGTCCCTGCACCGCGGCGAGAATCCGGCGGCATTCATCGATGTTGGCGGCGAGGGTGACCTCCTGCAGGACGTGGCAACCGGCCTCGAGCGCGGCCACGGTGTGCTGGCAGTGCAGGGGGACCGGGGAGGCCACGAAGACGATGTCGAGCCCGTATGCCAGCATTTCGTCGTATGCGCTGTACTGGCGGGCCTGGGGGAAGAGCGCGCCGAACCGTTCCAGGGCGCCGGCGTCGATATCGCAGCCGGCGACCACGTCGCAGTCGGGCATGAGGTCGAAGACGCGGGCCGGGCCCAGACCGCGGTACAGCCCGACAACGCCTACGCGATAACTGCGCATAAGGCAACTCCCTTCAAAGGAGAGGAGAGAGTGAAGAGGAGTGAGGAGAGAGAACCTTTTGCCCGCTTTTCACTTCTCTCTGGTTTCTTCTTGGCTCACGCCGGCGGTGGCCTGATGCAGGCGTGCGGCGCAGTCGATGCGGCGGCCGGTCGCCATGGATTCCTGCGCGGCGAAGGGGA
>JAPPKT010000362.1 GCA_028819675.1 Caldilineaceae bacterium
AGCTGGGCCGGGATCTGTACAGGCAGGCGCAGGGGCTTGATGAGCGGCCGGTTGTTACGGAGCGCGAGGCCAAGTCTATCAGCCAGGAGACGACGTTCGCAGAGGATGTGGTTGATACGGAGACGTTGAGAAGGGCGTTGCGGCATCAGGCAGGGCGGGTAGGGGCGCGCTTGCGGGGCAGCGGGTTGGCGGCGCGGACCGTCATTTTGAAGCTGCGTTGGACCGACTTCACTACGCTGACACGCCAGACTACGCCCTCACATCCCGTGGAGGATGAAGAGGAGATCTATGGGATCGCTTCAGACCTGCTGGCGTCGAACCGGCCAGAGGGGGCGGCGGTACGGTTGATTGGGGTGGGGTGCAGCGGTCTGGTTCCGGCGGTGAGGCAGATGAGCATTTTCGATATGGCGGCGGACCCGGAGGCGCGGGCCAAAGAGGACCAGCTGAACGAGGCTGTGAAGGGGCTGCGGAAGAGGTTTGGCGCGGATGCGATCCGGCGGGGGAGCGATTTGTGAGACCGATATTTGGCTGGCTAACCTGGGGTGGAAGCACAACCGTCTCCTGGGGCACTTCTTGTAGTTCCGGATTTCCATGTCGGTTCTTGGACAACATTGACATGAGTCGCGAGCAGGTTACTTCGATATCCTTTCAGTTGAGATGTACTAAGAGGAGTTGAAACGGATGCGATACGAAGTGCCGATCTCTGAAGAGTTAATTGACGAGCTTTTCCCATTTTGGGCGTCGATTTTTGGGGAGGTATTGCCAGACATTGCGCGTGAAGTCTTTCTTGGCGCTGAAGATGCCTATAGCGGGGGCACTCTCTACTTGCGAAGGGAAGAAGGACGGCTGGCAAGCACGTGCTTCACGATGCAGTCGAAAGTGGTGCCGAGTCTGGCAGGATTCAGTGAAGTGGCCACGGACCCGCAGTTTCGGGGCAGGGGCTTAGCGACCGAACTGTGCAGCTGGGCGGTGGAGGATTTTCGTGCGGCGGGCGGCGAGGCGTTTTTCCTGGGCACGGTCAACCCGGCGGCGGCGCGGGTCTATCACCGGCTTGGGTGGCGCAAGCTGGCCGGAGCCAATGTGATGGCGAATATATTGAGCGGGGAATCTCCTGAGGCTTTCCTGGTGGACTACTTTTCGGGTGAAGGAGCAACGGTGGTGGAGGCGTCGCCGGCGGACCGTATTCCGATGATCCCGCTGATCCTTTGCCCGCATGACTGGCAGGTGATGGACGCGAATACAGGCGTGTGCTCAACTCGCTATGCTACGCAGAATTCGTGTATGGGGCTGTATGTGCGCTATGAGCGGATGGGGACGGGGGGCGGCGCCTGGTTTGCGGCGAGGACGGCGGAGGGGAAGGTGGTCGGGTTGTCGACGGCGCGCAGGGATGAGGGGGGTGCGTTCCAGATTGACGCGTTTGCGCACGGCCGCTTTGGGGAAGTCTGGGAAGGGCTTGTGCAGGCGGCGGTAGGCAGGTCTCAGGAACTGGGCGAGGGCGGGTGCTATGCCGTCGTCTCGGTTGAGGATGAAGAGAAACAGTCCTGGTTTGAGTCGCTGGGATTTCGCGGGGCCGGTTCGGGTGCAGAGTTTGAACTGGACGGGAGGCGGGTGGCTTCGGTGAGGATGGAGAAGAGCTCTGCGTAAGCGGTAGTGGAGTTGGCGATGACAAGGCGGCTGGCCAAGTGCCAGCCGCCTTTTGTTTGGGGATTCCATTTTGCTCAGGAGACCGCCTGCCGCGAGAGCAGGAAAAGTGGGCGCTTCAGACCTACGTAGAGGCGAGCGGAAGCAGAAATCTCAGCTTCTACCCCATCATGGCGTCATCGCCACTCCATTCAGTGTCGATACCGACATAGTCCTTGACAAGGGGCTGGAGGTGATCCGGAAAGGCTTTCATGAAGGTCCTGGCGTCCTCTGACAGCGCCCAAGGGGCGTTGACGGGGTAGTCGCGCGGTCGTAGCCCGATGCCACAGGAGAGGCGAACGCGGTCGATGCGGTTGGGGAAGGCTGAGTGATAGGTGCGGGAGGCGAAGATTATTTCGTCTCCCGGGTCGGTGAAGAGAGGCACCATGCCGGGAAAGTCGAAGCCGACGTAGCCCTTGGGCTCGGTCCCGATGCGGTGGAAGGAGCGCTGGTCGGGGGTGAGCTGGAAGCCCTCGGGCCCTTCCCAGCCTTCGACATGGGAGTCTTCGACCACGGCCAGTCCGCCGTGCCTGGGGTGTGAGCCGGTGATGTAGAACCAGAGGCCGGAGGGCCAGGGGCCGCGGTTGAGTATGTCACCTGAGAAGGTGGGGGGGCCGTCGGTGAAGCCGCAGAAGTCGGAGTGCCAGGTGAGAGGGTCGGAGCCGGGGTTGCGGATGATGGCGGCGGTGCGGTTGATGGTGAGCTCTTCGGCCTGGCAGAAGACGCGCTGGGCGCGCATGAAGGGTTCGTGGTCGAACATTTTCCACATTGCGGGAGAGTGTTCTATGAAGGATGTGTGGGTGAAGCTGTTGCCTTCGCCGAGCGAGTCGTCGGGGTCGATCACCTGTTTGACGGACTCCTGAAGCTCTGTAACGAGTTCATCGGAGAGGACACTCTTGACGATGGCGAAGCCGTGGGCTTCGACGCATTCCTGGGCGGCGTCCAGCTCGTCCAGCGTGAACTCATATTGGTAACCCAGCTGCGGCTTCTGTATGTGGCTGTAATCCATTCAAAGCTCCTTCTAAGGTAAGGCTTGAGGTGGTGACGTGCCGGCCCGGCATTTTGGGGCCCAGGCATGCTCGACTCTCGGCCGACTCCAGGCTTAAGTCACACGTTTCAAAACCGCTTCCAAGCGCGGCGGCTTGCGGAAGGGCGTCTCGGCGGCACTCAAACGCGCCTGATTCATTATCCCATCATAGCATCATCGCCACTCCAGTCATCGTCGATGCCGACGTAGCCTTCAACAAAGGGCTGCAATCGTTTGGGGAGAGCCTTGAGGAAGGCCTGTGCGTCGTACGAGAGTGGCCACGGGGCTTCTATTTCGAAGTCACGCGGGCGGTAGATGATGGCGCAGGAGAGCCGGACGCGATTTGTGCGGTTGGGGAAAGCGGCGTGGTAGGTGCGGGAAGCGAATACGATCTGGTCGCAGGGATCGGTGAAGATAGGCACCAGGCCGGGCACGTCGAAACCGACGTACCTTTCTGGATGGGTCCCCTCTTTGTGAAAAGATCGTCGATCCGGCGTGAATTGGAAACCATCGGGCGGGGTCCAGTCCTTGCGGTGGGAGTCTTCGATGAGTGCCAGGCCGCCATGTTCGGGATTGGAGCCGGTGATATAGAACCAGAGGCCGGACGGCCAGGGGCCGCGGTTCAGCACGTCGCCTGAGAATGTGCGGGGGCCGTTGGAGAAGCCGCAGAAGTCGGAGTGCCATGCGAGCGGCGCGGAGCCGGGATTGCGCAGGATTGCTGCAGAGCGGAGGATGGACAGGTCCTCAGACTGGCACAAGGTGCGCTGTGCGCGCAGGTAGGGGTCATTGTCGAGCAACTTCCACATGGCCGGAGATTGTTCGATGAAGGAGGAATGGGTGAAGCTGTTTCCCTCTCCCAAAGTGTCATCCGGGTCAAGAATCTTTTTGACGGACTCCTGGAGCTCCTGCACCAGTTCATCTGAGAGGACTTTCTTGATGATGGCAAAGCCGTGGGCCTCGACGCATTGGTGCGCGGCGTCCGTTTCGTCGAGTGTGAATTCGTAGCGGTAGCCCAGATCGGGCTTTTGGAAGTAGCTGTAGTCCATTCAGTTCTCCGGCCGAAGAAGACGTACATGCACTGGCACGACGGCCACGCCCTGAAAAGCGCAGCCGCCTACCAGAAAAGGCAGTCATTGATTGTGGGGAAGCAGCTTCGCGTCGCCAAGCGCTGCTGAACGCTCTGCACTACCCCATCATGGCGTCGGCTTGCGGTTCGGCATCGTCGGGCCGCCAGTCGTTCTGGATGCCGGTATATTCCTCCACATAGTGCTGATAACGCTCGGGTAGCGCCTTTATGAAGGCCTTGGCGGTATCAGGAAGCGGCCAGGGCGCGTCGATCTTGTATGCCTTGGGGCGGAAGCCGACGCCGCAGGAGAGGCGGACGCGGTCGATGCGATTGGGGAAGGCGGCGTGGTAGGTGCGGGTGGCGAAGACGAGCTGGTCGGTTGGCTCTCCGAAGAGGGGTACCATGCCGGGCACGTCGAAGCCGACGTAGTTATGCGGCTCTGTACCGATGGGGTGGAATGAGCGCTTGTCCGGGGTCAGCTGGAATCCCTCGGGCCCTTCCCAGTCCAACCCGTGAGAATCCGCGATGACGGCGAGGCCGCCGTGCTTGGGGAAGGAGCCGGTGATGTAGAACCAGAGCCCAGAGGGCAAGCTAAACTTATTGAGCACATCTCCTGCGTTTTGCGGAGGACCCTCGGCAAATCCATGCCAGTCGGTGTGCCAACCGAGCGGATCGGAGCCGGGATTGCGGATGATGGCGGCAGAGCGGTGAATTGTCAGGCCGCCATCGCCGCAGTAGAAGCGGTTCACGCGCATGAAGGGCTCATGGTCGAACAGTTTCCAGGAGGCGGGGGAATGCTCGACGAAAGCGGTGTGGGTAAAGCTGTTGCCCGCGCCCAGCGTGCCGTCGGGATCGAGGACCTCCACAACGGACTTCCTGAGGTCTTCCACCAGCTCCTCGGTCAAAACGTTCTTTATGATGGCGAAGCCGTGCGCTTCAACACATTCGTTCATGGCATCGAGTTCATCGATACTGAACTCGTAGCGATAGCCCAGGTCCGGTTTCTCAATGTGACTGTAATCCATAGAAAGCTCCTCGCGAGTAGGCTGGCTTACCTACCCCTTCAGTGACCCGATGGTGATCCCCTGTATCATCTGCTTTTGCATCAGTATGAATGCGACGATGGGAAGAACGGACATGAGAATGGCGGCCGACATACCGATTCCATAGGCGGGACCGGTGCCTTTCAGCTGGAACATGATGATGGATACGCCGACTGGCATGGTGTAGATCTGTGGTTTGTTCAGGACCAGCAGAGGCCAGAGGAAGTCGTTCCAGTGGTAGGTAAAGGTAAAGATAGCGAGGGTGGCGAGGACGGGCCTGGACAAAGGGATTGTGATTAACCACCAGAGCTGCAGCTCGTGAGCGCCGTCGATGCGGGCGGCCTGGAAGAGTTCGTCAGGCAGTGTCACAGCGAACTGGCGGAAGAGGAAGAGTGCGAAAGGAGAGGCCAGACCGGGCAGGATCAGGGCCCAGTAGGTGTCGTGCATGCCCAGTTTCAAGGTCAAGACGTAGGAGGCGATCAGTGTCGACCAAGCCGGGACAAGCATGGTGGAGATAATGAGCCAGAACAGTTTGTCGCGGCCGGGAAACTGCTTGCGGGCGAAGCTGTAGCCGGCAAGGGAGGCCACGAGGACGACGCCCAGGGTGAAGGCTGCGCCGGTGAAGACGCTGTTCCAGAACCACTTGAGGACAGGCGAGTTGGCAACGCCGCTGCCGGTCAAGAGGTCGATGTAGTTTTTGAGCACGGGCCGAGTCAGAACAAAGGAGGGGGGAATTGTAGCGACTTCGGAGGGGTGCTTGAAGCTGGTGATCAGGGCCCAGTAGAGCGGGAACAGTGAGATCGCGGCAAGCACGAGGATCATCAGGAGCGCGAGGTAGCGTAATGCGCTGGCCGATCCTTCCGGGAGCAGGCGCAGTTGCAGCAGTTCCAAGAGTGAAGGCGTCTGTCTGTTGAGCCGGGATTGTGTTGCCATGTTCGGACCTTCGGTTCAGAATTCCACAACCTGGGAAAAGCGACGGAATTGGAAAATGGTAAAGCCGACGGTTGCCACGAGGAGCAGCAGTCCGGCGGCGGCGGCGGTGCCGGCGTTGGCGTAGAAGATCAACTGGTTGTAGATATAGTAGCCGACGGTGATGGTGCTGTGTACAGGGCCGCCGCGCGTCAGAACGTAGATGGGCACGAAGACCTGAAGGGCGCCGAGGGTGGAGACGACGATCACGTAGAGCATTGCGGGTGTCAGGAGGGGCAGCGTGATCGCCCAGTGCTTGCGCCAGAAGGCGGCGCCGTCCACGGCGGCAGCGTCGTAGAGGCTGGAAGGGATGCTGAGGAGGGCGGCGCAGAAGATGATGATGGCGACGCCGTTACTGGAGACTATGGCCATGCCGGCGAGGGAGGGAAGGGCGGCATATATGCTTCCCAGCCAGTTGACCGGCTCCAATTTGACGAGTGAGAGTGCGTAGTTGAGGACGCCCACGTGAAAATCAAAGACAAAGCGCCAGATAATTGCTACGGCAAGCCCGGAGATCACGCCGGGCAGGTAGAAGGCGGCCTGGAAAAAGCCACGCAATGAACTGCTGCGAAGTGAAACGATAAGTATAGCTGTCAGCAGCGAGAGGGCTGTCGAGATGGGGACGACCATCAGCGCGTAGTAGAAGGAGTTGACCATGGACTTCTGCGCGCTGGGCATTTCGACGACATCGGCGTAGTTCTGGAGGCCCACGTACTCGGTGACGCCGCGGGGATGCCAGTCGACGACGCTCAACCAGATTACCATGCCGTAGGGAAGGAGGAAGAAGACGACGAAGAAGGCCATGAAAGGCATGATGAGGAGGTAGCCCCACAGCTTTTCCGACTGGGCGATTGTCAAGCGCGGCCACGGGAACGTCTTTGGCCCTATTCGCAGGCCGCTGTCGATTTTATCTACTCGATTTGTCATTTCTTTGTGGGGGCACTGCGTATTGCAAGGCGACCCTAAGGTGAGTGCAATACGCAGTGCTTGTATTGAAACTCTACACGTACCATTCCAGGTTTGCGATGGTGGTGCAGAAATCCTGTACAGCCTCTTCCGGTGGAACAGGCAGGAAGATCTTCTGATGCACGAGCTCGAGCTGTTCGACGGTCTCACGTGCGCGGCCACCGTGAGCGGAGGCTCTCTGCCGTCCGTAGGGAATGTAGTGCTCGTAGTGCCATTCCAGCATGGGGTTGGTGACGCCTTCAACCGCAGAGACGCGAGCGGGCAGCAGGTACTGAGCAATCCACTTCTGATTCTCCCGATTTGAGAGCCAGAGCGCAAAGTCGATGGACGGGTCGATTTCGTTGGCTCCGCCGGCGCGGTAGACGATCGAATTGACATCGAGCATGGGGCCGCCCCAGTAGAGGGAGTGCGGTACACCCGGGTTGGTGGGGGGCTGGACAAAGATCCATCTTATGTCGCGCTCGGTATCTGTGACGACCAAGGTATCGGGATCGACTTCGACGCCGGGACGCTGTGACCAGCCGATGCTGGGGCCGATACCGCCGAGGAGGGACTTCTGGAAGAAGTAGTCCCAGCGGCTGGCGCTGAGGCCGTTCGGGTTGGGGATGACACCATGTACGAAGTAGAGGTCTTGCAGCCATTGCAGCCAAGCGATACCTTCCTCTTCGGCCAGCTTGCAGACCCACTCGCCGTCTCGGAGCTCTACGGTGTCCGTTCCCCAGTTCCAGCTGAGGACCTGGTCAGGCCAGTAGAAGAAGGGGTTTGTTTCGGCGGCGGAGAAGACGGCGCCCCAGACCTGTGAGCCGTCATCGCGTTCGAAGGTGCAGGCCTGCATCATGGTGAGGTAGTCGTCGAAGTTCCAAGTCCGCTCGGGGGCCTGGGGAAGCAGGTGATCTGCGCCGGCCTCGGCGACGATATCGAGGTTGAGGGCCATGCCGTTGGCGAGGGTGTAGAAGGGCACCATGTAGTTCTTGCCGCGGAAGTGCATGCCTTCATACCAGCCTGCGGGCAGGTCATCCTGGAACTCCTGAGGGAGCTCGATCTCCACGGCGACGTCGGATTGCAGAGCCTGGATGATACCGTCAACGCTGGCACGCAGGACTGTGTGGGGAGGATTGCCGGATGCGATAGAGGTCTGAACTTTGACAATCGAGTCCCATCCAACGGCCTGGTAGCTGATGGTAACGCCTTCGGTCATATCGCTGTATTCGTTTGCTTTTTCCTGTTCCCAAGTTCCGTGAGGAAGGATATCGCCGGGAAGGCCGAGGGGGAAGGACCACCATTGGATTTCGACGGGGGCCATGGCGGCCTCGC
>JAPPKT010000074.1 GCA_028819675.1 Caldilineaceae bacterium
AGGCCCGACCGCCCAGAAAAGCAGGGAACAGGGGACAGGGACCAGGGGTTAGGAGAAGCGCCTCGTCTGACTCAGGGTTGATTGCGGACTGGACATGGCTCCGCCGCTGCCCGAGGAATGGGGAGAACGCCCCCATTTTGAGATGCACCCAACTGATAGGCGAATTTGACTTTGTCGTCTTTGTTCAGTACTATTGAGCCTTGTTGGATATCTGCAGGAAAGAAGAGGTCGCGTAGCGTGTGCGGCCTGACTGGCAATCAGATTTACAACCGATGAGAAACACGGATATAGTGTCCCTGTTCACCTGCATAAAGAGCAAGAAGCGGAATCCAGACTGACCTGTCTGTTGTTTGCGCCTGCTCAGACGTTGCAACCGTAGCGACCGGCCAATCCAGACAGGGTGGGCCGGTTTTTTGTTGCCAGAAAAATCGCCGGGAGTGCGAGTATGAGTCTTGAACAGTTCTCGATAATCGAATCGACTCTGCGTGAGGGTGAACAGTTTGCCAACGCATTTTTCGACAGCGGGCAGAAGGACGAGATAGCACGCCTGCTGGATGCTTTTGGCGTCGAGTACCTGGAGTTGACGTCGCCGGCGGCCAGCCCGCAGAGTCGGGCCGATTGTACGCGCATTGCCGGGATGGGGCTGGGAGCGAAGCTGCTTACACACACTCGTTGCCACCTGGACGACGCCCGGCTGGCAGTGGATACCGGGGTTGACGGCATTGACGTCCTCTTTGGCACGAGCAGTTATCTGCGCGAGTTTTCGCATGGTAAGTCTATCCGCGAGATCATCGACAGTGCGGTGCAGGTTATCGAATTCATCAAGAGCCAGGGATTGGAGGTGCGGTTCAGCAGCGAGGACTCATTCCGCAGCGACCTGGTGGATCTGTTGACCGTATACCGAGAGGTCGATCAGATTGGGGTAAACAGGGTGGGCATTGCTGATACGGTAGGGATCGCTACGCCCTTGCAGGTGCACGATTTGGTGCGGACGTTGCGGGGCGTGGTTTCCTGCGACATTGAGTTTCACGGTCACGACGATACTGGGTGCGCAATCGCCAATTCTTATTGCGCGCTGGCGGCGGGCGCGACCCACGTGGACACTTCGGTGCTGGGGATCGGGGAGCGCAACGGGATCACGCCGCTGGGGGGCCTTGTGGCGCGTATGTACGCGCTCGACCCGGAGCAGATTCGCAGCAAGTACAATCTGCCGATGTTGCGCGAGGTGGAGAACTTTGTGGCAGAGATCGTGGGCGTCGACGTGCCCTTTAACAACTACATTACGGGTTACACGGCGTTCACACATAAGGCGGGAATTCATGCCAAGGCCATCCTGAATAACCCGGACACGTACGAGATCCTGGATCCAGAGGATTTCGGGTTGACGCGCTATCTGCACATTGCACACCGACTTACCGGCTGGAACGCGGTCAAACAGCGGGCTGAGCAGCTGCAGCTGGACCTGACCGATCCACAGGTGAAAGAGGTTACGGCGCACATCAAGGAGGAGGCGGACCAGCGTAAGTTGAGCCTGGACGACGTGGACGTGTTGCTGCGTGAGTACCACAGCCGTGCGGTGACGGTACCTTCGCCGCCTGTATAAGGGGATTAGAGATGGGCGAGCATTCTACTTCCCAAAGAACGGTGGGCCAGGCGGATTCTGGTGGTAAAGAAGCACGGACATTCGCACAAAAGGCGCTTGCGCGGGCTGCCGGGTGTGAGAAAGTTGAAGTCGGGGAGGTCGTGGACGTGTGCCCTGACGTCGTGTTGAGCCACGACAACACGGCTGCGATCCGTGAGATATGGCAACAGTTCGGTCTGGAACAGGTCGCGATCCCGGAAAAGCTGGCGATCACGCTCGACCATGCGGCGCCGGCGCCGACGACTCGACACGCGCAGAATCACGCTGAGATTCGAGAGTTTGTGCGGGAGCAGGGCATTCGCCACTTTTTTGAGGTGGGGAGGGGGATTTGCCACCAGGTTCTCAGTGAAGAGGCGCTGGTTCTGCCGGGGCAGACGATCCTGGGCGCGGACAGCCATACGCCGCACTTCGGCTGGTTGGGGGCGTTCGGGGCAGGCATAGGCCGCAGCGAGGTTGCGGCTCTGTGGGCTACCGGGGAACTGTGGCTGCGGGTTCCGGAGTCGATCAAGATCGTGCTGGAGGGCGAACTGCCGAAGGGCGTTACGGCGAAAGATTTCGCATTACGGATTATCGGTGACTGGGGCGCGGACGGCGGGTTATACAGTTCAGTCGAGTTCAGTGGCAGCGGTGTCGGGGCATTGAGCATTGATTCGAGGATGGCCCTGGCCAATATGATGGCCGAGTTCGGCGCCAAATCGTCATATGTTCCTCCTGACGGCGAGACGCGGTCCTACTTAATGTCCGCCCTGGAGAGGAGGGCGACGAGGGAGAAAGATGCGGGAACTGTTGAAGACAGTTCGCCTGGTATTGCTGAATCGCGGCTCTTTCCTGATGAGGGAGCCGCGTACGCCGCCACCTACAGTTACAACGCCGATGACCTGGAGCCGACCGTATCATGCCCGCACACTGTGGACAACGTGGCACCGTTATCGGCTGTAGCGGGGACAGTGGTGCAGCAGGCGTTCATCGGGACATGCACTAACGGGCGACTTGAAGATTTGGCCGAGGCTGCGGAGATTGTGCAGGGCCGTCAGGTAGCCGCCGGTACACGGCTGCTGGTGATTCCCGCTTCGAGCGTGGTGTTGCAGGAGGCCTTGGAGCGGGGATACATTCAGGCGCTCGTTGCTGCAGGCGCCGCGATTGGAACGCCTGGGTGCGGACCCTGCATGGGCAACCATATGGGCGTGCCGGCAACGGGGGAAGTGACGATTTCGAGCGCCAACCGCAATTTTCGGGGGCGCATGGGCACGACGGAGTCCGAGATCTATCTGGCGAGTCCGGCGGTGGTAGCGGCATCGGCGGTTGCGGGCAGGATTGCCGATCCGAGGGACATCTATTAGTGGAGCAAGGGCGCGCAGAAGTGTCTCTTAGCAGAGCTGTGATCGACTTGGTTGCCTGGCCTAGCGCGAGGGCTGGAGGATAATGGTGATTCGGGGCAGGGCCTGGAAGTACGGGGACAACGTCAATACTGATGTACTGTTTCCGGGCAAGTATACGTATACGGCCAAAGGACGCGACGAGATTGCCAGCCATGCGCTGGAGGACCTGGATCCTGATTTCGCGTCCAACGTGTGCGAAGGCGACATCATCGTGGGCGGCCGCAACTTCGGTTGCGGGTCCAGTCGCGAGCAGGCGGCGACATGCATGGTCTACAACGGGGTCGGCGCGGTGATAGCCGAGAGCTTTGCGCGGATTTTCTACCGCAACGCCATCAATAACGGCTTGCTCACAATCGTCTGCCCTGAGGCCGCGCAGGCGATCCAAGGGCAGGAAAACGTTTCGGTTGACCTGGACGGGAGGGTGATCGAGTGCGCCTCCGGCCGGTTTGCGTTCCCGCCACTTAGCGCTACCGTGCAGGAGATTCTGGAGGCAGGGGGTCTGGTCGAACAGGTCAAGCGGAGGCTTGCGTCGGCGCGTTCGGCTTCCTGAGCCAGTTCGAGAGCAATCTAAGGATCCGGACGCGTATTGGTGCCTATGCAGATGCCAAAGTCAGCGAGGTTTCTGCATTTCGTTCAACGGCTGCGCTGGCGACTGGCACGACCAACGACTGTGGGCGTCCGGCTGCTGGCGGTCAGGGAAGGGGAGGTACTTCTCGTCAGTCACACTTATCTTGACGGTTGGTATCTTCCCGGGGGCGGAGTGCGGTCAGGAGAGACTTTGGGAGACGCCATCGCCCGGGAGGCTGCAGAGGAGGCCGGTGTCGAATTGCAGGGGCTGCGGCTTTTCGGCGTTTACAGCAGCTTTCTTGAAGGGAAGAGCGACCATATTGTCGTCTTTGTGTGCGAGGCGTTTACCTGGAGCAAGGTGAGTAGCCGGGAAATCGAGAGCGTCGACTGTTTCGCTCTCGGAGAACTGCCTGAGGGCACTTCCCCAGGCACACGCAGGCGAATCGCAGAGTATGCGGCCGGCGAGAAGGCCGTTTCGGCGCCCTGGTAAGCATTCATGAGTTGGAGTTCATTTCAGTCAGAGAAATCAAGAACAGATCAGGAGAAGCAGCATGGCAGTTCAAACCGTTACCGCTGTGGCCGAATGTCCAGAATGCTTCGGCGAGGTCGAACTTAACGACGTGATGGAGAACGAAATCGTCCAGTGCGGCGAGTGCGGGGTGGACCTGGAGGTTATCGGGCTTGACCCCGTAGCGCTGGATATGGCGCCCGAAGAGGACGAAGACTGGGGAGAATAGGACCGATGCGAGTTGGCATCCTTTACAGCCGGGTGCGCGCCGAGGAGAAGCTCCTATTTGAGGAGTTCAAACTGCGGGGCGCCGAATTCGATCTGCTTGACGACCGCAAGCTGATCTTTGACATTTCAGGCGGGTCGGATTCGACGTGTTACGAAGACTACGACGTGATCGTCGAACGCTGCATCCATCACGGGCGCGCGCTGGTCAGCCTGCGGATTCTTAACGATCGCGGCATTCCAACGGTAAACTCTGTGCAGGTAGCGGACGTGTGCGGCGACAAGCTGCAGACGACGAGCGCGCTGACGGCGGCCGGCATTCCATCGCCGCGCACGAAGGTGGCGTTTACGGCCGAGAGCGCGCTGGAGGCGATGGAGGAGTTGGGGTATCCGGTTGTGATGAAGCCGTCGATCGGGTCGTGGGGACGGCTGTTGAGCAAGATCAACGACCGCGAGGCGGCGGAGACTGTTCTGGAGCACAAGGAGGTGCTGGGTACGTACCATCACAGTATCTTCTACGTTCAGGAATACATCGAGAAACCGGGGCGCGATATCCGCGCGTTCACGGTCGGCAGCGAGACGATCTGCGCCATTTACAGGGATTCCCGGCACTGGATTACCAATACAGCGCGGGGCGGTCAGGCGTCGGTCTGTCCTGTGACAGCGGAGCTGAACGACATCTGCGTACGGGCTGCGAAGGCCGTTGGCGGCGGGTGTGTGGCAATCGACGTGCTCGAAGATCCGGAACGGGGGCTGCTCGTGAATGAAGTCAACTACACTATGGAGTTTCGCAACAGTGTGCAGCCGACCGGCGTGAATATTCCAGGCCGGATCGCCGATTTTGTTCTGCAGGTGGGGGCCGATGGCTGGGAAGCGGCAAACAGTTGACGCCGGGGCAAGGGCGTTGTCAATAGGTTGAGCGTGAAGAGGTCGATGGTGGTGGATACCAGTTCAGAGTCGAAGTCTTCAGTATCTATTCTTGGCGCCAGCGGCTATGCCGGTGGCGAGCTGCTGCGTCTGCTGCTGGACCATCCTCATGTCGAGGTGGCCCAGGTGACGAGCGAACGAAACGCGGGATCGTTCGTCCATTTCACGCATCCAAACTTGCGCGGGCGAACGAGGCTGAAGTTTGTCAGTGCAGCGGAGCTGGAATCTTGCGACGTGCTCGTGTTGGGACTTCCTCACGGCGCGGCGATGGGGCGCATTGACGAGTTCGCGGGGCTGGCCAAACGAATCATTGATCTGAGTGCCGACTTCCGTCTGCGAGATGCGCAGGCCTACGTGGATTGGTATGGCAAGGAGCACGGCAGACAGGACTGGCTCGGGATATTCGTCTATGGTCTGCCGGAGTTGTTCCGCGAGGAGATATGCGGCGCCCGCTATGTGAGCGGGGTCGGGTGCAATGCGACCGCGAGCGTGCTGGCAGTGTGGCCGCTCTTTGCGGCGGGGTTGGCTGACCCGAAGCGAGACTTGATCTGCGAGGTAAAGGTTGGCAGCAGTGAAGGCGGCAATCGCTCCGGCGATGCGACTCACCACCCGGAGCGGGCGAGAGCGATGCGCAGTTTCGCGCCTACAGGTCACCGGCATACGGCAGAGATTCTGCAGGCTCTGGCACTGTCCGACACTGAGGATTACGGCGTCGTGGCCGCCCATATGAGTGCGACTGCGGTGGACAATGTGCGGGGTGTGCTGGCTACGGCGCACGTGTTCGTCAAGTCGGGTGTCAGTGAGCGCGACCTATGGCGGGCGTACCGTCAAACGTACCGGGATGAGCCGTTTGTGCGCATTGTTAAGGAGAAGACCGGCATCTACCGTTACCCGGAACCAAAGATTCTGAGCGGTAGTAACTTCGCGGACGTGGGGTTCGAACTGGATGAGAGGACGGGACGCGTGGTGGCGCTTTGCGCCATTGACAATCTGGTCAAAGGGGCGGCGGGCAGCGCTCTTCAGAGCCTGAATCTGATGTGCGGCTGGGAGGAGACGACGGGACTGGGTTTTCCGGGGTTGCACCCTGTCTAGCCAGGACGAAGTCAAGGGGGAAGTACGGGTCGGATTCCGGGAAAGAGGGAGAAGCATCTACCTTGTTTGCGCCATTTTTCGGGATGAGTGTTTAGGTAGGCACGATCATGACGGAGCGGAAGTCAGTCGTCTCTGTCCTGTGGACGCCTAGCCGTAGACGGCTCACGCTTTCGCTTGATGGAGGCGCGGATGCCGCGGTGCGGCGCCTTGAGGATGAGTTGAGCTCCAGCGAGGAAGTCAGCGGGCGTGTAGCGGCACGAGCGGTGAAGATCAGACGTCTTCCGAGAAAGTCCGCAGTCAAGGGCATTTTCGCTACGTACTTTTACGCGGTTATTCAGGAAGACGGTGAGAACTGCCGTCTGGTGGGTCACTTCCAGTGGCACCCGGTTGGTCGCATCTATGCCGTAGCCTGGATGGTGCTGAGCGCCTTGATTCCACTGGCGTTCCTGGTGGCGGGGGCCTTGCGCGGGACACCGGAAAGCACCGCTCGAGATGCGCTTCCCTACCTGATTCCCGTGCTACTGCCTTTGCTTCTCACAGGAATGCTCTATATACAACGCAGGCGCGATTTGCCTGATGAAGAGGCGATACGCCGCTGGCTTGCAGGATTAAGAGCTGGCTGGCAAGAGGTTGAAACGGAATCCACAGCTTTCAGTGAGCGAGAGTCCACGGGCTGACCCGCTGGGAACAGAAGAGGAGTAGATCGATGTCAACGGTAACACACCTGGAGATGGCGGAACTGGAACAGAATCTGGAGGAGATCAGGGATTCACCCAAGGAAGAGGGCAAGCTGGCCCTGATCGTGAGACGGCCCCAATCGGGGGAGCGGGAAGTGATCGAAGCCGGCGAACTCACGGTGGCCGAGGGGCTTGCCGGCGACAACTGGAGTACGCGCACTCCGGATGCTCCCCTTGAACCGGAACGGCAGCTTACGATTATGAATTCGCGTGTAGCGGGGCTGCTGGCACAGGATGAGGACCGCTGGGAGCTGTTTGGCGATCAGCTTTACATTGACCTTGAACTGAGCGAGACGAACCTACCCGTTGGAACGCGTCTGGCATTGGGGGACGCGGTTATCGAGGTGACGCCCATCGACCATACCGGTTGCAAGAAATTTGCGGAGCGGTTCGGCGTTGACGCGGTGAAGTTTGTCAGCACTCCGGAAGGCAAGGAGATGCGGCTGCGCGGGATGTATGCGAAGGTGGTCCAGCCCGGACCGATCAGGGCCGGTGACGTTGTGCGCAAGCTCTGAGCGTACGCGCTTGCAGCTATTCAGTCCTTCTGATTTCAAAAGAATGGGCCCCGCGACTCCTTCGTGAAGAAGAGGGCTTGCCCCCGCCATGGCCGACATTTCGGCGCCTCGCCAGGCAGGGATTGAACCGCTTTTGCCCTCTGGGACGAACTTTCCTTTGCCTCAGCACTGATCGCGACATTGCTTCGCGTTCGTCGCCGCCGATAGCATTTAAAGGGTCGTCCCAAATTTGGGGTGGGAATAGTCTGGCGGTTTTTGGAAAGACGCAGGGGAGGCGCCAGGCCGGACATTATCGTGGTTTGCGTCAGTTTGGGGGTGATGCGAAGGCAGGCATAGGGCCGGCAACTACTGGGATTTGATAGGACTGGCGCGATGTGGTCTGGCTAGACATCTTCGATTAGGCACCTGTTACCAATGTAGACACCAGGTTCGGCGAGGCATGTTGTAGGAGAGGGGGCGTTGGGG
>JAPPKT010000324.1 GCA_028819675.1 Caldilineaceae bacterium
ACAGTTCGGGGTCGGCCTGGCCGAGGGTGGCTTGTTCGATGGCGTGGATGAGCCATTGGGGCTCGCCTTCGGCTGGGATCCAGAGAAACCAGCGCCGGGTGCCGGTGAAGTCGAGCTCGGCGATGTCGGCGGCGATGGGGTTCTGGCCGCGAAAGTCGTAGAGGAGCCAGCCGGCCAGGTTTTGCTGGCGGAGGTGATTGCGGATGGATTGCAGCTTCACGTACGGTTCCTTTTTGCGGTGCGCCGTCATTTGCGGAGGCGCACTGACAGACGGAATTGAGGTGCCGGACCAAGGTATGCCGACATTATTCCACGAAGTGGCGATTAGGTCTAGTTTCCGGCGGTGGTCAGAAACGGCGGGGGAATTGCAGTCGAGGTGCAAAACTGACCGAAACTGGGTGTTGACAGATCACTAGAACATATGTACAATGTGGATATGTCAGATTCGGAGAGCCCTGACGGGCCACAGACGCGATGAATCGATCCAATTGCAGATGAAATGAGGGGACTGTACAATGTATCAGCAGATCACTTTGGTTGGGAATTTGGGCAATGACCCTGAGATGAGGCACGTGCCGAGCGGGGATCCTGTAACGAGCTTCAGTGTTGCCACCAATAGGTACTGGACGGGTGCTGACGGGCAAAGGCAAGAGAAGACGGTCTGGTTTGAGGTGGCCGCGTGGCAGCGACTTGCCGAGACCTGTAACCAGTATCTTACAAAGGGCCGGCGAGTGCTTGTTGTCGGCGAGTTGGAAGAGCCTGACGTGTGGACCGACAATAGTGGAAATGCACGGGCCACTCTGAAAGTTCGGGCGCGGAACGTGCAGTTTCTCGGTTCGCGTGAGCAAGGTAACGTCATGTCGGAGGGGCAGGCTGCGTACGGGAATGGCCAGCATGCTCCCAGTCCGGAATTGAACGGCGGCGAGGGGATTCCGTTTTAGAATTGCATATTGGCGTGACATTTACCGGGAAGACGGGGGTTCCGGCGCGGCCAGGGATGGTAGGCTCTTGGGCCGATTGACGGGATTCGCACAATTTTGAGACTTTCATCACAGATCGAGGGAAGGAAAAGCGTTAAATGTATCAGCAGATCACTTTGATTGGGAATTTGGGCCGCGATCCGGAAATGCGGTACACGGCGAGCGGCGTACCAGTCACTTCATTCCCCGTCGCAACCAGTCAGCGATGGACAGGCGCAGATGGTCAGAGGAATGAGAAGACGGTCTGGTTCCGCGTGTCTGCATGGCAGAGGCAAGCCGAGACGTGCAACCAGTATCTGACGAAAGGGCGGAGAGTTCTGGTAGTTGGAGAAGTGGAAGAGCCATACGTATATACGGACCAAGAAGGCAATTCGCGGGCTTCCCTTCAGGTTCGGGCGCTGACGGTGCGGTTCCTCAGTTCAAGGGAAGAGACTGATGCGATGGGCGCTGGCGGGGGCCAGTACGGCGGCCAATCCGGACAAGCGGGGGACGGGTCCGGAGCGACACAGGAGTACGGTGGTGAGGAGGATATACCGTTCTAAGGGGTAGGTCTTGCTTGACTTGGGCGGCTAAACTGCAGCGTGGCAGAGTTGTCCATTGTGTGACTGCAGGCAGCAGACCCTGGCCCAAACGGCATATTCATGGGGAGAGTGACAAGGGGGAGAGCCATGTATCAGCAGATCACACTGATTGGGAATTTGGGGCGCGATCCGGAGATGCGGTACACGCCGAGCGGCGTGGCGGTAACCAACTTCAGTGTCGCCACCAGTCGGTCCTGGACGGGGCAGGACGGGCAGCGGCAGGAGAAGACGGTTTGGTTCCGCGTGGCAGCCTGGCGACGGCTGGCCGAGACGTGTAACCAGTACCTGACGAAGGGGCAGAGGGTGCTGGTTACCGGCGAATTGGAGGAGCCCACCACGTGGACAGATCGAGAGGGCAATACGCGGGCTTCACTTGAAGTGACGGCGCAGACTGTGCGGTTTCTGAACACGCGGGCGGAGAATGAGGCGCTTGCGGGCGGATGGGGTCAGGCCGGCGGGCAGGGCGAGGCTGTGGGCGGCGGGTCTGCCGGGGACGCGATGGTGGGCGGTGAGGAGGATATTCCGTTTTAGGTTGAATTGACGTTACGGAGGGTCACGAGGGACAACCTCTTTTTCCGCGAAGTCACGCGAAGGGTCGCGAAGAAAACCTTTTCTTATCCGCGAAGTTACGCGAAGGAACGCGAAGGAACGCGAAGAACATCGGGGGGAATTGGATTTTCTTTGCATGACTTTGGGCCCCTCTGCGAATTCGCCACGCCTTGGTCCCTCTTATCGTTGTTCAGACAAAAGTGAACAAGCCTCAGAAGCTTCAGAGCGCCCGCGCCCCCCAAACGGCGCGGGCAGAGTTTTTTTGTGGGCCGGTTGGTGAGGGTTGTGCTGCTGACGTTGCAACGGTCCTGAGCCGATGCGGCTTTTGTCGTTGACAGTGTTTTGCACCGTGGAATATTCGATTTCGAGAGGTAGTTGGTCGTATTGGGGGAAGCGCAGATGAAGATTGTAGAGGTCGAGACATTCCGCGTGCGAGTGCCGCTGCACCCTGTCAGCTGGCACAGCGCGACTATTGAAGGGTGGAGCGGTTCCTGGTGGGACTTACCAATTGTGCTGCTGCGGATGAAGACAGACAGCGGTCTCAGCGGGCTGGGCGAGGCTCCTAAGGGCGTGGCAGAGAGCACGGTTCGTCAGTATGCACCGTTGTTTACAGGGCGGGATCCTTTTGACCTGAACTGGCAGCATCTGCCGATCGGCGACATTTGGAGCCCGGCGAGCGGGGTTGAACAGGCCTATGAGATGGCAGTGTACGATTTGGTGGGCAAGGCGCTCGGGTTGCCGGTACACCAGTTGCTCGGGGGCGCGTATCGCAGCCGCGTGCGCGGGTCTCTTTGCAGCGGGCAGATGTGGCCTGACGATGCGGCGAGGCGGGCGCGGCTGGCCGCTGAAGTGGGGATTGACGTGCTCAAGATGAAGGCCGATCTGGGCGACCCGGTGGTGGAACGCATTGCAGCCATCAACAAGGCGGTTGGGACGGACGTAAAGGTGACAATCGATGCGGGGCAGCGCCAGCGACATCCGAGGCATGTCCTGGAAATCGCACGCGGCCTGGAACCTTATCTCGATAACATAGAGTGCTTTGAGGATCCTGTTTCGCGCAGTAATCTGGACTGGTACGTTCTGCTCAGGGAGAAATTGGACTTTCCCCTGGCATTGCACCTGGGCAATCATCAGGATGTCATTAACGCGGTCAAGCGCGAAGCGTGTGACTACCTGAACCTGGGCGGCAGCATTAACAGTTTCATGCAGGGCACGGCGATAGCCGAGGCGGCCGGTATGCCTGTGTGGCATGGGTCGGGGGTCGGGTTGGGCATTTCGGAGGCCTCTTACGTGCATGCATGCGCGGCGACGAAGGCGACTACGCTGTCGAGCGATATTGTGGGGGAGATGCTGCGCGTGGATGACCTCATTGTTCGCCCTCTTGCGTTTGAGGACGGTTACTTCAAGGTGCCACAGGAGCCGGGACTGGGTGTTGAGTTGGATGAGGAGGCGCTGGAGCGGTTCGGCGTTCGCTAGGCGCCGTTGACATTTTGGGGAGGCCTCTCAGAGTAAAACAGAACCAATCGATCCGCGAAGGCACGCGAAGGGGCGCGAATAGAATGCCGTAGGTCGGCCGGTTTGTCAGGGTGTGTTGCTGGCAGGCAGGCCGATTTTGCGTTGCGGGGGGGGGGTTTTTGGATGTTTGCCGGTCAGATGCGGACGGACTGGCCGGTGCGGGCAGAGTGGTGGGCGGCGAGGAGGGAGCGTAGGATGGTGCGGCCTTCGGCGCCGGTCAGACGGGGCGGGGTGCCGTCGTGGAGGGCGTCGATGAGGTGGCGGGTGGCGTGGATGAAGCTCTGCTCCCAGCCGGTGGGGATGTCGTCGAAGGTGCGGGTATGGCCGTCGCGGGCCAGGGTGACGGGCGGTGCGTCGGTGAGGCGGCCGTGGCCGCCGTTGATCCAGATGACGCCTTTGGTGCCGGTGATTTCGACGCGGTCGTCCTGGGCGTAGTAGCTGGTTTCAATCTGGAGCTGGGGGGAGTAGACGACTTCGAGGGAGCCGAAGCGGTTGTTGGGGAATTTCCAGGAGACGATGGCGGGGGTGTCGAGGACGCGACCGGGCATGAGCTCCATTGCGCCGATCCAGGCGTGTACCTCTTGGGCAAGTCCCATGAAGTGCCAGGCGAGGGCGAACTTGTGGTGGCCGTCGTCGAAGAGCATGGGGCCGCCGCCGCTGATCTCTTGATTGAAGCGCCAGGCCCAGGCGGCGAGGGGTACGTGCCAGGCGGTGGGGCTGAAGCCGGCGTTGCTTTTGATGCGGATGGTGAGGGGGTCGCCGATTTCGCCGGCTTCGATGAGGGACGTTGCGTGGACGACTGGTGGGTAGAAGATGAAGTTTTCGTAGACGCGCAGGGTTCTGTCTGCGGTCTTTGCGGCGGCGATCATCGTGTCGGTTTGGGCGAGGGAGAGTGCCATGGGTTTCTGGACGGAGACGTGTTTGCCGGCGACGAGGGCGTCGAGGGTGACGGGGTGGTGGAGGTGATGGGGGAGGAGGATTTCGACGAGGTCGAGGTCGGGGAGGGCGAGGAGGTCGTGGTGGTTGGTGAAGACGCGGGCGGGCGGCACGTTCCAGGCGGCTGCGCGGCGTTGGGCGCTTTCCTGGTCGACGTCGCAGACGGCTGCGAGCTGGGCGCGGTCGTTTTGGCGGTATTCGAGGGCGTGGAGGTCGCTGATGCGGCCGGCGCCGATGAAGCCTACGCGCAGCATGGGAAAGGGGTTGCTCCCCGGCTCAGGTCAAGTCTTGCCGGCCGGGGAAAAAAGGTTGTGACGGACGGAGCCTTCCCGGGCTTGGAGGCAATGTCAGCCCACCTCCGTGTTGGTTGGGTAGAGGTCGATGCGTTCGGCGTTGGCGCGCAGAGGGAGGCCGGCGGCGTAGAGGACGGTGTCGGCGATGTCCTCTGACTGCATCATGAGTTTGCGTGCTTCCTGCGGGGGCGGGACAGGGCGGCGGTCGAGGAGGGGGGTGGCGGTGACGCCGGGGTTGATGATGCAGGCGCGCACGCCGTGCGGGTTGCCTTCCTCGTTGGTGACGCGGTTGAGGGCATGCATTCCCAGTTTGGCGCTGCTGTAGGCAACGCCCGATAGCAGGCTGGGGTAGTTGGCGGCGCGCGAGCCGATGTTGATGATTGTACCGGCGCCGCGGGCCTTCATCTGCGGCATAAGCAGGTTGGTGAAGAGATAGGCGCTGACGAGATTGACATCGGCGACGACGCGCCAGTCTTCGATGGTGGTGGCGTCGATGCTGCGGTTGACGACGTTGGTGCCGGCGTTGTTGACGAGTATATGGATGGGGCCGAGCTCGGCGTCGATTTTTTCGACGGTGGCGCGGATCTGGGCCTCGTCGCCGACGTCGCAGGGGTAAACGAGGGCGCGGCCGCCGTCGGTTTCGATGCGCTGGGCGAGGGCGCGGAGGACTTCCTCGCGGCGGGCGATCATGGCCACATGGGCGCCGGCGGCGGCGAATTTGAGCGCGATGGCTTCGCCGAAGCCGCTGCTGGCGCCGGTTACGATAACGTTCTGACCGGAAAAGTCACTCAATGTACGGTCTCCTTTTTGATCCTACACGTTTTCCAGGTTAGGGGAAGGCGCGCAGGCTTAGTCGTTGCTCAGTTTCAAGAGGTCATCGACGGTGATGGGCTGGCCGGTGGCGATGGAGTGGTTGGCGGCGATGCCCAGCAGGATGGAGGCGGCGCCGTCGACGTGCGTGGCGGCGCGAGCGAAGGGATCTTCGGGCGGGTCGGGATGGAAGATCTGCTCCAGCATGACGCGGTCGCCGCCGCCGTGGCCGCCGACGCCTTCCGGGATCTCGACTTCGTAGGGCGCACCGTGCATGGGGAAGACCCAGATGTGTTTGCCGCCGAAGTCTTGGAGCTGGTTGGCGGCTTCGGGGAGGGTCTCCTCCTGGCCGGCGATGAAGGTGCGGCCGACGGCTTCGATGGCCTCGACTTCGATGCGGCCGCGGTCGCCGGTGACGGCGGCGCGGTAGCCTTCCCAGGGGCAGTAGGCAAGAAGAGAGTAGGAGAGGATGATGCCGTTGCGGTAGCGGGCGGTGACGCTCATGGTGTCTTCGGCGGTGATATTGTCGCCGAAGACGTTGCGATCGCGCAGGTAGCCGCTGTCGGCTTCGGCGTTCAGGTAGAGGCTTTTGAGGGTCTCGTCGGAATCGAGGCTGATGGCGAAGGGATCATCGGCGGCGGCCTCCTCGCCGGTGTAGCGGTCGTAGGTGTAGGTCTCGCCGCGGGCGGCGGCGTTTTCGCGGCCGTAGAAGTGGAGGTCGCCCTGGGCGTAGACGGTGTGGGGGATGGAGTCGATCCACCAGTTGATGAGATCGAAGTGGTGGGTGGACTTGTGTACGAGGAGGCCGCCGGACTTGTCCTTTTCGCGGTGCCAGCGGCGGAAGTAGTCGGCGCCGTGGCGGGTGTCGAGTACCCAGGAGAAGTCGACGTGGCGGGGGCGGCCGATGGCGCCTTCCATGATGAGCTCGCGCACGGTTGTGGCGAGGGGCGCGTAGCGGTAGTTGAAGGTGACGCGCAGGGAGCGGCCGGACTTCTGGATGGTGTCGAAGATCTGGCGGGCTTTGGCGTCGTCGGTGGTCATGGGTTTTTCGGTGATGGCGTCGCAGCCCAGTTCCATGGCGCGGCAGATGTACTGGTGATGGGTGGCGTCCATGGTGGTGACGATGACGACGTCGGGCCTGGTTTCGGCGATCATGCGGTCGAAGTCATCGGCGTGGTAGGTGGGAAGGGGGCCGCTGCCGGCGCGCGCCTGGATCTGCTGGTTGTAGAAGTCCATGCGCGTCTGGCTGAGGTCGCAGAGGGCGACGAGCTCATTCCACTGGGCGTAGTCGCCGAGGATGGCGTGGATGTACATTCTGGCGCGTCCGCCAGTGCCGACGAGTGCGTAACGGCGGAGAGGTGAAGACACGGGTTGGTTGCCTTTCTGGACTGGACAGTGATTTGTTTGATTTAAGTGATGAATTCAGTCAGAATCACAGGCTGATTTTCGAAGGCGAAGGCGCTCGTCAGACAATAATAGCGGAGCACATTGGGAAAGGGCCATGCACTACAAGGGATTTTCGGCTTCGATACGCTACGATGACCGTGACGGGCTCTATCACGGTCAGTTGACGGACAGCTTCGACAACGTTTACTTTGAGGGCAGCACGGTCGAGGAGCTTGAGATCGCGTTCCGAGAGGCGATCGACGACTACCTGGCCTACTGTGCCGAGACAGGCCGGCAGCCGTCATAGCGGCCCGGCACTTTCTTCTGAGTCACCCCTCTTTCGATTCCCAAGCGGTCATCCTGGCATACCTACTTGTCTGCCGGACAGATCCAGCGGCGGCGGGGGCCAGTGCAGGCCGCGCTGGCCTGAGAGCTCGCGGTTCTTGACGGGCTGCCAATCTTTTTGGGGCAGGCCGACAAGCTGGCCGTCCTGGAGCCACTCTTCGTCGTTGCCGTAGAGCTCGTCTACGAGGAGCGCGGTCAGGCTTTGAAGCAGGGCTGCGTGGCTGTCCGAACCGCTCAGGTCGTTCATCTCCTGCGGGTCGGCTTCCAGATCGAACAACTGAGAACGGTTGCCGGTTGGGTAGTAGATCAGTTTGTACTGGTCCTGCCGGATCATGCGCGTGGCCATGGGCCCTTCGCCGACTTCGCCGAAGAGATAGGGGCGGCGGGCGTCCCCGACCATCGACGTGCCTTCGACGGTTTCGGGGATTGGGATGCCGGCCAGGTCGAGCAGGGTGGGCATGACGTCCTGCCAGCCGACGAGGCGGTCATCCTGGGTGCCGGTGGGGGTGCGGTCGTCGTTGGCGGGGCCGAGAAGGAGCATGGGGATGTTGGCGGACTGCTCGTAGTAGAGGCGCTTGGCCCAGAGACCGTGCTGGCCGAGCATGTCGCCGTGGTCGCTGGTGAAGCAGATGATGGTGTTGTCGAGCAGCC
>JAPPKT010000083.1 GCA_028819675.1 Caldilineaceae bacterium
GAGGCGGCTGCTGACCAGCCAGATTACGCAGACGGCGTTCGACATGCTGGAGCGTGAGCCGGTTCTGCTGGATTTCAATGCGATCGTTCTGGCGAACCCCAACTGGCATGCGGGGATCATCGGCATCGTTGCGTCGCGGTTCGTTGAGACGTACCACAAGCCTACGGTGTTGCTGTGCAACCCGCCTGGGGAGCCGGCGCGGGGCAGCGCACGCAGCACGGCAGGGGTGGATATTGGCGGGTCGATCGCGGGGTGCGCAGAGTTGCTGATGCAGCATGGCGGGCACCCGGGCGCGGCCGGGGTGACTCTCGAGGCAGCTAACATCGACCGCTTCCGCCGCGAGTTGAGCCGGCAAGTCGACCAGCACAGGATTGATGCGGGGCCGGAAGGTCTGCGTATTGACGCGGAACTGCCATTCTCCGAGGTGAGCCTTGCGCTGGCAGAGGAGATTGAGAGGCTGGCCCCCTTTGGCAACGGCAACCCACTGCCCAAGTTTGTAAGCCAGAGCCTGAGGGTGGTTCAGGACCGGCGGATCGGACGGGACGGCGCCCACAGGCGTCTGCTGCTGCAGGACAAGGAGGAGAGGAAGCAGACGGCGGTCTGGTGGCGCAGCGCGGATGAGGAGCTGCCGGGCGGCGAGGTTGATATTGCTTACACTCTGGGGATTAACGAGTATCGGGGCGAGAGGAATGCCCAGCTGACTGTGGAGGCGGTAAGGCCGGCGGCAGAGGTGGAGGCTGCGGGCCTCGGCGGCGGGCTTGGGGGAGAGTGTGCTCTCCATGATTTGCGACGCGAGCCAGTAGATGCGGGCGAACTGCCAACTCCTGGCAGAGCCGTCTGGTTTGCGGAAGGTACGCGATTGGGCCGTGTTCCCTTTCAGTCGCGGCTGGATGCGCCCCAGGCGGAGACGGGCCGTCCGCTGGTGCTGTGGAGCAGTCCACCGTCGCCGGAGTTGCTGCAGTGGCTGCTGGAAAGGGTGGCCCCGTCCGAGCTTTATCTGGTTGGCCGCGACACGGCGGAGGCGCAACCGGACGCTGTCTTGAAGCAAGTAGCGGGGATGGCGAAGTGGTCGATGCGACCGAGCGCGAATGGGCGCGAGAGCGGGGCGGCCCAGGACAACCGGCTTCCGATTGACAGACTGGCGGCTCGCATCGGGGTTACGGAAGCGATAATCCGTTGCAGTCTGTTATGGCTGGAACAGAAGGGGCTCTTGCGAATAGATGGGTGGGAGGAGGGCGACGTTGCGCGTGTCGAGCCGGGAGATGGGAGAGAACGGGACGATGATGAGCGCTTGCTCTTGCAGGAAGAGTTGAAGGAACTGCTGGCGGAGGTGCGGGCTTACAGGCGGTTCTTTCAGCGGGCGCCGGTGGGGGCGCTGGGGATTCTCGTTCCTAATGATTAGGGTCGTGTACAATGATGCCCCTAGCGAATAGCAGACGCATTTTTCCGGATCACATCGAATTAATCTGTCTTGCATTTGCAGTAGACGTATAGAAAATGATATAGTAGATTAGTTTTTTTCACCTCTGGAAGGGTATATTTTGTGAATCAAATACTCGTTGAGCAACTTAAAATCGGGCAGTCGGATATCATGCCCCGATTCAAGGCGCTACAGGCTATGACCAGCGCGTTGAAGCAGGGGATGCGTCTGACATCGCAAGAAAAGCTCGACGCCCTGCCCATGCAGAAGGCTTTGGCCAAGTTTGAGGCTGCTCTGCAGGCAGTCGAAGAACAGGGTCTAGTCACCGATGAACTGCTGACAATCCACAAAACCTTTGCTGACGTAACGCAGCAGGCGCTGGAGGCAGTGGCTTTCGACTTCGCTCGTGATCTGAGGGAATTGTTCGAGACACAAGGTGAAACGGTGTCAGGTCGGCCACCTACAGTCGTGGTCGGCGAATTGATATTGCAGTTGGATACAAATGCGCGTAGAGGCCAGTGGTTCTACGGAAAGGAGGCGCTGACAAAGCCTCTGGCCCTGTCGTTTACAGCTATTCCTAAAGCGTATCACCAGCAGAAAAAACAGATTGTCGAGCGGCAGACCGATGCCGGCCAATTTCTGCAAGAACTGTACAACACCTGGAATGAACTGATCGAGCAGCGTTCCCGATATCCTGTCGGAGGGCGCATCAATGTTATTGAGATCTACAGCAAAATGGTGCTCAACCGCCAGAACCCCCGCTTCTGGAATCAGCCTTCTCGCCGCACATTCAGAGATTACGAACGCGTTTTATTTGTACGGGATCTGGTCCTGGCACAGAAGGCGGGCGCGCTGGTAAACGTGGATGGCAAGGCGTTGCGCTTGCGTCTAGGCGTTGCGACGAAGAGCCAAGCGGAGCAAGCGAACCGCAGCGTGTGGATTCCGAATGGCCCGCTGGATGGTGTATTCTATGCCGACATATTCTTCGAGGAGGATAATCCGAAACAGCAAGACCTGTGGAGCCGCTAATGAGCATTTCCCCGTCATTGGCCCGCCATATCATTGAGAATTTGGGGACCAGCGGCACACCGCCGGCTCGGGGGGTTCAGCATTTCAATGTGGGCAATCGTTCCCTGCTTGATGCCTTGGATGAGTACTACTTCTCTTCCTATCTGCAGAATGGCGGCGGCGCCTACAAGATCGTCGTCGGCGATTACGGCAGCGGCAAATCCCACTTTCTATATTGCTTACAAGATCTGGCTTGGAGTCAGGAATTTGCCGTCGCCAAAGTGGACCTCAGTCCCGTGGAAACTCCCTACAACGACCAACGACTGGTCTATGCTGCGGTGGCCCGAAACCTGATCTGGCACGAGAAAGAGCAGGAGATTAGCGATGAGAAGGGACTGACTCGGTTCCTGGAAGGTACTCTCACGAGATTCGTCGGTCACCCTGTCCTGGAGACACTCACCCACCCTAACTACACAGGTCTCGTGGAAACATTGGAAAAGGCGGCCATCGACAGCCTAGCCTATAAGAGAGCAATCCTGGGCTATTTTGACGCTCTGATTCGCAAGCACGAAGCCCGGCTGGACTCGATCACCCGTTGGCTGATGGGGGAGACGACCAGCCCCGACGACACGAAAATTCTGCGGGGCCTCGGCGTCACCGAAAAAATTACTCGCCCGAATGCCTTTCGGATGCTGCGCTCGCTGGTACAGACCATCCGGGAACTCTCCTACAATGGCTTGGTCCTGCTATTCGATGAGGTGGACCGAATGGCCAGCATTGGCGGCAAGGCGGAAAGACTGGCGACAGACAATCTGCGAGAAGTCATTGACCGTACCAGGGACGATCTGCCTGGCAGCATGTTCGTCTACGCAGTGCCCCCCCAGTTCATTAACGAAACTGTACCTCGCTACGACGCGTTGCGACAGCGCGTACAGGCTTTTGGCCCCTTCTCACGTACAAATTCCTTCAGTCCGCAGATCAATCTGGAACGCTTGGACGTCGACGAAAACGTCCTTATGCTGACCATCGGTGAAAAACTGATCCCAATTTTCGAAACAGCGTTCAATACAGATCTGGATCACCAGACACAACGTGCCAACGCGGAGATTCTGGCAAATGCCGCCACGGACATGTTCCTGGACGTGAGCCACAGACGTTTATTCGTCAAGAGCTTCGTCACCGTGTTAGCCCTGCAGAATGCCGGTGATGAGAATACCTTGACCGAAGCCGAAGCAAACGCGATCATACGCGGGCAGGTGGCTGAACTGAGCGCAGGCGAAACACCGCCATATTGATACGCGTCAAATGCAGCCCTGCTCGAACGGGGCGCGATGGTTGGATTCCCCACTGGATTCCGGCATGATTGGTGAAAGTGTAGAGCATCCCCAATATGGACGCGGCCGGATTGTCGCGCAGTACCGCAATGGCACAGAGTGGATGGTGCATTTTGCCAGCGGCTTACGTTTTCGCCGGTCCAGACTGGAATTCAACGGCCAGCGCCCGCGAGAGAGCCTTGTGTCCGCTGGCCACCTCTCCCGCATTGTCCCCATGCCGATGGCCCCCGACCACTGGGAGGCCCGTCACCTAATCGAGTCCCTGCGGGTGGGCATGGCGCCAGCTCAGCGCATCCGCGATCTGACGATAGGCCTGGAAGCCGAGCGCAAGAGCCTCACGCAGGCATTGCACCAGGCTCACAGCGAAGGCGGCGCAACGCGGGCAGTCCTCGGTGAGTACGGTTATGGCAAGAGTCATGTCATTGAACTGACCACCCAAGAGGCGCTGGACTGCAATTTCCTCGTTGCCGTCACCAGCCTGGACTTGCATGAACTGCCGCCCCACCGGGCCTTCGACATTTACGGCAGTCTGATGCGCAATCTGCGCTACCCGCAAAGTGACGAGCGTGGTCTGGGGCCGCTTTTGGCCGCAATAACGAAGACGCCGGCGCTTCAGGCCAAGTTCTCTGAAAGCGCGCCTGAAGCGGATGATCCACTGGTCTGTGGCTTGCAGGCGCTGGGCGAAAGCTCCTCTTCCGACAAGCGGGCTGCTTGGCAGAACTGGCTGATGGGCGGACGCAAGGAAAGATGGATGGATTGGGCGATGAAGCGGTCGAGGCCCCGTGGATTTCGCTTCCCCTCAATCTACCGGAACAGTCACAACGCCCGTCAGATTGCTTATCTGCTGACAGGCATCAGCGTATTGGCCCGGCTGGCCGGCTACAGCGGCCTTTGCGTACTGCTTGACGAAGCGGAAAGCTACTCGCTCCTCTATCCTTATCAGCGGCCCAAGGCCAGTTTCTTCTTCAGCGCTGTGGTGCGGGCCGCGTTGGGGAACTCTGCGATCAGAATCAATCCTGACGGTCTGCCCCAACATCGTTTTCGGGAGTATCCCATCCGGTACGGTGGAAGCCAGTCCCTGTTCTTCCTGTTTACCGTTACCCACAGCGACATACCGCTGAAAGCCTGGCTTGAGGATGAGCAGATTCTGCACCTGAATCACCGCTACACAGCCCAAGAGATTGACAGATTTTTGGAACAGGCGCTGGCGTTCCACACCCTAGCCTACGCCTACGAACCTGACGAACGCCACCGGAAGGTATGCCAGGGCGCAGCTAAACATCTGGGGCAGGGGATGCGTAGTGACCAACTGAACATTCGTGCTGCCATGCGACTGTCTGTGGAACTCTTTGACCTGCTTTACCTGCACCCGGACTATTCGGCGGCAACGTTACTGAGCGAATTGCGAAAGAGTTTGAGTCACCAAGCCATATAGATTACGCGCCATAGCTAGAAACAATCGCTGCAGATTTGAATTTTCAGCTAATCAATGATCTTTTCAAAGATGTCGCCGATCTGAAAGCATGGCTTGATGACTTGGACACAGCATGATCGCCTTCTCGCCCTCAAGTCCCGTTTACCCCGGACCTGGACACCCTTTTTCGCACGGCACGGCAGCCTTACCCCCGTCCAACAGCAAACGATCCCACTGATTCTCGATGGCAAAAATACACTCGTCATAGCCGCTACCGCCTCCGGCAAAACCGAGGCGGCTATAGCCCCGTTGTTGGAGCGATACTGTTTTGGGCCGATCCAGCGGCAGAAAGGGATACGATCTCCAAACTGTCTCCACATTCTCTACATCTGCCCCACGCGGGCGTTGGTGCGAGACCTGTACGAGCGTTTGCAGGGACCCTTTGCAGCATTGGAAGTGTCCCTGACAATGAAAAGCAGCGACACCGGGCCGGTCTCCACCGGAAATCCACCGACCGTTCTCATCACCACACCAGAATCGACTGATTCCCTTCTCACCCGAGCACCGCGCCTGCTGACCCAATTGCAAGCCATAGTTCTGGACGAAATTCACCTGTTTGATGGCGGCCCCCGGGGCGACCAACTGCGTTGCCTATTGCGGCGCATCGAGACTGTGCGGGCTTATCACCAGAAGCAGGCGACAACAGAGGCTGTTCCTTTACAGCGCATTGCCCTGTCCGCCACTGTTCTTGATCCTGAAGGTGTAGCAGAGCGCTACTTGAAAAGCCAGCCATCTGACGAAATTCCGAGCGCTCCACCGAAAATCGTCGCAGTCGCGGGCAAGCGGAGACTTGACGCTACGATTGCGTCGATGACCGATCTGGATGAGCTGGCGGCGGCTCTTACTAAACGAGTGCGAAGCGGCACAGGAATCCGCAAGACGCTTGTTTTTTGCAACACTCGCAACGAAGTGGAGCAGACCGCGGCCTTTCTCCGTGCCTATCTGGGTTATAACGCTGCCGTCTTTGCCCATTACTCGAATCTGGATCAGGCCTTACGCCTTGAGGTGGAAAGGGATTTTGCTGTCGCGCCTGTGGCTGTCTGTGTAAGCACCTCCACATTAGAATTAGGCATCGACATCGGTAGCATTGACGATGTGGCCCTCATCGGGCCACCTCCGTCGCTTCAATCCTTTTTGCAGCGCATCGGCCGCGGGGGCCGGCGCACGGGAATCACACGCGTGTTGTGCATGGCCCGCTCCCGGCTGGAAGATGCACAGTTTCAGGCACTGATTACGCTTGCCGACGGAACTGCGGGGCGGGAGGGGGTTTCGTTCTTGCCGTCGGTGCTGGTTCAGCAGACTTTCAGTATTCTGAAACAGAGCCCGACTGGCGCCATTCGATTGCCCGATTTGAGGCGAGTAACGCCGGTGTCAATTGATGATGAGATCCTGCGCAGTATTTTGGGTCACTTAAGCCAGCTCGATTTCCTACGCGCCGGACGGCTGGGTGAGTGGCGGCCAGGGCCGGCGTTGGATGAGTTGGTGGACGCACACGAAATCTATAGCAATATCGGCAGTGCCCCCCTTACGCTGACACTGGTAGACGCATTCAGCGGACGAACCTTAGCCCAAACTCACCGACGCCGTACAGTGGGAGAAGTTCTGCAGCTAGGCGGGCGCGCCCTGCGGGTCGTATGGCAAGACCGTTACCGCATCGGCGTTGAACGCATCCGAGGAGCGCCACTGGGTCGAGAGATCTATTCCCAGACTGCCCCTTACGCCCTGCCGCTGGAGGTCGGTCAGGCAGTGGCCGCCTGGGCCGGCCTGCAGCCGCCCCAGATAGCAACTATACCGGTGGCCGAAGGAACGTGGCTCTTTCACTTTTGGGGAGAACTGTACGGCGACCTGCTGCGGGAAATCCTCCACTCTCAATATCCGACAGCTAAAGATTCCGCGCCAGCAATGCATGTCAACGAACACTGTTTGTTTGTACCGGGTCGCGTGTGTAAATTACCTGATTGGAACAAAAAAAGGTTTTGTCAGGCGTTGCACCGACTGCTGCCCCGCTTTGAAGCGATCTTGGATTTGGGGCGCTTCCATTCGCTGTTACCGCTGGATCTCGCCCGGAAAACGGTCGTTGCCCGTTGCGATTTGCCTCGATTTCGGCACATCTATTGTACAGCGGACATCGTTGAGCCTGCGCCGCATGTCCAGGAGAAGTTGGAGTTTCTCCTCACATGAATCTGGTTTTCATCTCATTCAAGTTGGACTTTTCCGCAGGGGACGCCGGGTTGGCCTTCGGCTTCGACCTTGACATTGTAGGCGCCGGGTTGGGCCAAGGGGTTGAGGTTGACGTCGAGTTCGACGCGGATGAACTCGTTTGGCTGCCACGTGGTGGGCGGGTAGACGGACAGGACGTCGCCGGCTCGCTCCAGTGAACGACCCCAGATTTGCCCGTCATCGGCCTGGACCAGGGCGAAGAGCGGGGGCGCCTCGCTAACTTCCTCAGATTTCCTCATCCAAAGACGCAGGTGGACCCAGCCGCTGGGGGGATGGTAGAGAACGTCGCGTGCGGGGACGACCGGGGTGATGATCTCGCATGCGGCGAGTTCGACGCCGGGGAACAGCTGCGCCTGCGGATGGACGGCGGTTTCAGGCAGCTGGGGCAGGGTCTGGTATCTGTAGCGGACGGCATAGCCTCGCATCTCAACACCGGCCGGGTACTGCATGGTGACGAGAGGGAATCTCCCATCCAACCAAGATTGGACCAGCCGGTGATCGTCGACGCCGGCGAGGTGGCTTTGCACAAGCCAGAGTGTGTCGGCGCCGTTGGGCGCGGCCAGGTCCTGGAGATGGGCGGCGA
>JAPPKT010000448.1 GCA_028819675.1 Caldilineaceae bacterium
AGTAGCTCTTGAGCACGATCATGTTGAAGGTGTTGATGGCGTAGGGCCAGATGAGGGAGCCCCAGCTGTCGATGAGACCGACCTCGCGTACGGTGAGGTAGAAGGGGATGAGGCTGGGGGGGAAGATCATCTGGAAGACGATCAGGGTCATGAAGATGTTGCGGGCAGGCAAGTAGGTACGCGATAGGGGATAGGCGCAGAGGATGGTCATGAGCATCTGCACCAAGGTGGCGTAGGTGGTAATCATGAAGGAGTTACGATAGGCGAGCCAGAAGGTACCGCCGATGATGAGGCGTTCGTAGGCATCGAAGGAGAAACCGACCGGCCAGATATAGACCTCGCCGCGGAGGATGGGGGCTTCGGCGCTGAAGGAGCGGGCGATGGTGTGGAGGAAGGGGGTCACGGCGATGAAGGCGAAGATGCCGAGGCCCAGGTAGATCAGGAGTGACTCGAGGCGGAAGCGGAAATTGCGGGAAGCGACCATTTGACACCTGAACAGCAGTGGCTGGCGGCCGGCGCGCTCGCGGGAGCTACAGACCAGGTATTTTAGGCGCCCGGAGTTGGCGGCGTTTAAGCGGCCCTAATTCGGCAGGTCGTTTGCGGCGGGGATGGGGCTTCTGCCGTTTTGGGCACGACGAGGGTCGGTTTAGGGGCGCCCGTTTGGGTAGGCGAGGAACCGTTATGCGTTGTGAATGCGCCTGTTTACGAGCGTGGCGCGGGAAAGAAAGGCACAATAATTGGAGGGCATCTTAGCACAGTCGGGGAAGGTTGCCAATGCATCGAAAAATTGGAGAAATCGCGACCTAAAAAAGGGTCAACTCTCTTGGGGAGGGGTTGAGTCGAAAGGAATCAAGATGACGCGTCTGTCTGTTGGCGACGTCATGATAACGGGAGCGCATGACGAGCGTAGGACGAGAGTTTCTGAGAGATCCCGAGAGTTCGTGAGAGATTCGGAAGCGAAATGCGCACCCGAAGTGAAAGCAAGGTCGTGGTCGGTCATTGATGGTGAAAGCTGGCGGTTACCGCTCAGGCAGGCGAATCTTCTAACCGCTGGCTGGCGAAGGTGGGGAGATTCTGGCGGGCGTCAGTAGGCGCCGATTTCGACGAGGCGGTCGTCGTCGATGCCGAAGTGGTGGGCGATTTCGTGGCGGACGACTCTTTGGACGAGGTCGCGGACTTCGGGCTCGTTGCGGCAGCGCATAAGGATGGGGCGGCGGTAGATGCTGATCTTGTCGGGCATGACCAGGTTGTAGCCGTGCGTTCGATCGGTCTGGGGGATGCCCTGATACAGCCCCAGGAGCTCGGTGCGGTGATTCAGGCCAACGGATTGGAGGGTGGCGCGATCGGGCCATTCCTCGACGAAGATGGCGACGTTTTCGAGGCAGTCGAGGAAGATATCGGGCAGGTCTTCTATGGCGCTGAGGACCAGCTCGTCGAACTGATCCTGGTTTCTGATCGATTTCATTGGCCTGAAGGTATCAGCTATTCATCGCTTTCGGCCTCAAGGGTGCAGTGTACGAGCGGGCCTTCGGGGTCGGTGCTGGTGTGATAATTGTAGGATTCGCCACCGGTTTCGAGGACTATCAGGTAGCCAGGCGTGATCATCTGGGCGTACATGCCGTCCGGCTCGGGGCAGCCGAGGCTGGTGTCGCTCCACTCGACCTCTTCGGTGCTGAGAACGGTTATTTCATCGGCGACGACGCCGGCGGTCTGCATAAGATCCTCGGAGGCGCGTTCGACGAGGCGGGACAGGGGGTCAGCGACGACGATTTGGGGGGCGATTTCGACCATCGCCACCGCGGCGGGGTTCCCGTCTTCGGCGCATTGCACAATTGTGCCAGCGGGGTCGGTGGCGGTGTGATAGTTAAAAGTGTTGCCGCCGGATTCGAGGACGATGAGGAAGCCGGGCGTGATGACCTGAGCGTACATGGTGTCCGGGTCGGGGCAGCCGAGGCTGGAGTCGCTCCACTCGACCTCTTCGGTGCTGACGACGGAGATTGCGTCGGAATCGGCGCCGGTTGCCTGTACCAGGTCTTCTTTGGCGCGTTCGATCAGGTTTGTCAGCGCGTCGTCGTCCATAAGCATCTCTCCTACAGGTTGCGTTGGGAGGGTGAGATCCGCGCTGGCGGGCGTCCCGTCTTCGGTGCAGTGCACCAGCGGTCCTTCGGGGTCGGCGGCGGTGTGGTAGTCATAGGTGTTGCCGCCGGATTCGAGGACGATCTTGTAGCCCGGCGTGATCACCTGGGCGTACATCTTGTTGGGCTCCTGACAGCCGAGGCTGGTGTCGCTCCACTCGACCTCTTCGGTGCTGACGACGGTGATCGCGTCGGAGGCGGCGCCGGTGGCCTGTATGAGGTCTTCAGATGCGCGTTCGATCAGGCGGGGCAGGGGGTCCTCAGCATCAATCTGGGTCTCTTCTGCCTCTTCTTCGGGCTCCTGCGGTTGGGCGATAGCTGCACCTGCGGGTGTGCCGTCTTCGGTGCACTGCACGAGCGGCCCTTCGGGGTCGGCGCCGGTGTGATAGTCGTAGGTGTTGCCGCCGGACTGCAGGACGATGAAGTAACCGGGGGTGATCACCTGCGCGTACATCTCGTCGGGATGGGGGCATCCGAGGCTGGTGTCGCCCCATTCCACTTCCTCGGTACTGACGAGGGTGATCTCGTCTGAACCGGCGCCGGCCGTCTGAACCAGGTCCTCTCTGGCGCGTTCGACAAGGCGAGAGAGGGTGGTGTCTTCTTGCGCCTGCGGGGCGGTTTCGGCGGCGGTCGGCTCCGCTCTGGGAGCGAAGGGATTGCGGATGTTGCAGGCGCTAAGGGAGAGCGCGGCGATGAGGAGTACAACGAGCAGCCTGGCGGAGGCCGCCGTGCGCGGTTGCCGGTCGCCTGCGATGCTTCCTTCTAGACTTTCAGACACAGTCGTTCCTTGTGGATTAGATAATTGCAGGAATTGAGGGTGTCACGCTCTGCCCGCTCCTCGTGAGCAAGATTCATACAGGATTCCGCAGTGTGCTAGTAGGCTAGCTGCATCAGCAGATCCTGCAAGATACCGAGTACGATGAAGACGACGATCGGGGAGATATCGATCATGCCGATTGGGGGGATGAGCTTGCGGGCGGGTTCGAGCACCGGTTCGGTTACCTGAAAAAGGAGTTGCACGATGGGGTGATAGGGGTCCAGGTTCGGGATCCAGGTGATCAGAATCCGAATCAAGAGGACGAAAGTATAGATTTGGAGTACTCGGGCCAAGAGCAGGAAGATCACGACAACTCCTTACGTTATTAGGACGATACGCAGGTATCATCTGTGTCGAGAAGGCGGCACCTGTACTGTCAATTATGTATCACTATCGTCTCCGCCCAGCTCCTTGCTGCGGCGATAGGCGGTATCGACTGCATCGATGAGGGCAGAACGTACGCCGGCGCGCTCCAGCACGAGTGTACCGGCGGCGGTTGTGCCCGCGGGACTGGTCACACGGTTGCGCAGGTCGGCCGGATGGAGGCCGCTCTGGCGCATCAGCTCGACGCTGCCCGCTACTGTCTGCAACACCATTTGTTGGGACTGGTCGCGGCTGAAACCGATATGTACACCTGCATCGATGAGAGCCTCGAGCAGGAGATAGACGAAGCCGGGCCCGGAGCCGCTCAAGCCGGTGGCCATATCGAGGTAATGTTCCTCGGCGACGTAGATGGCCTCGCCCATGGCCTCAAGGATGGCCTGGGCGGCGGCGCGGTCGGTGTCGGATACGGCGGCGGTGTCGGTCCAGACTGTCATGCCTTTGCCGACCTGGGCGGGGGTGTTGGGCATGGAGCGGACGATTTTGTGGTGGCCGAGGCCGGATTGGAGCGTTTCGATACGTACACCTGCCATGATACTAACTACGAGCGCGTCGTGGGACAGGTTTCCGCCCAGGTCTGCCATGACCAGGTCGAGGACCTGAGGCTTGACGGCCAGAACGACGACTGAGGCGCGGTTCACGGCGCGGGCGTTGTCGGTTTCAGTCTTGACGCCGTAGGTGTTTTTGAGGAAGTCGCGGCGGGCGGGCACGGGCTCGGAAACACAGATTTGATCGGGGCCAAGCAGCTGGTTACTGATTAGTGAGCCGATTATGGCCTCACCCATTGCGCCGCCGCCGATAAAGGTCGTCTTACCGTGTAGCTGACTCATTCGTACTCCCTGTGGCCGAAGATAGCGGTGCCGACGCGCACGATTGTTGCGCCCTCTTCGATGGCGACTTCGAAGTCGCCGGTCATGCCCATGGACAGATGCTGCCAGGTGGCCTGAGGGAATTGTGCGGGCGGGAAGGTATGCCGCAGTTCCTGCAGAAGCGAGCGTAAACTGCGGAAATAGGGTCGCACCAGTTCGGCGTCCTCGACATAGGGCGCCATCGTCATCAGGCCGCAGTAACGCATTGCGGGCAGGTCCAACAGCGCGGGCAGTGCGTCGACCAGACTTGCGGGGGCGAAGCCTTGTTTGGTCAACTCGCCGCTGACGTTGACTTCGAGGAGGACGTCGAGCGTGCGGTTGTTTTCGGCGGCCAGCCGGCTGAGGCGCTGTGCGATTTTGGGCCTGTCGACCGCGTGAATAAGGCAGATAGCGGCGTTGTCCGGCTGTGACTGCAAGGCAGGCGGCCCCAGCGCCAGTTTGGCTTTGCGGCTCTGGATCGTGCCGATGGCGTGCCAGCGGATTGGGTCCAAACCGGCGGCGGCGGCGGCTTCGGCCTTCTGCCAAAGTTCTTCCACCCGGTTTTCACCGAAGTCGACCTGACCGGCGGCGGCAGTTTCTGCGATCAGCGCCAGCGGTTTGGTCTTGCTCACGGCGACGAGGGTGATTTCGTCGGGGGACCGCTGCGCGCGGTGCGCGGCCCCGGCCATGCGTGCGCGTACCTGGTGCAGGTTTTCAGCAATCGTCATGGCTGGTCGTCACAGTCGGCGTAACAGGCGGTGCGCGCGTGCATCGCTGGACATCGGGATATTCAATAGGCGCCCATGCCGCGAGGCCGGCACCTTCAAGACACCCTATTGTCGCCAATTGTTCAGATTTCGTCCAATTGAGAATTTTTGGTAGCAGAGGTCTGCTCGGCGCAGTGGGGAATGCGCCACACTGAGAGTGGACTTTACTTGATTATGGCCGGAAGCAGTGCGTAGAATTCGGTGGATTTGACGACATCGGCCAAGGGGACGCTGTCGAGGACGGTGTGCGCGGTGACTTCGTCGCCGGGGGCGAAACCGATGCTGGGGATACCGGCTTTGCCGCGCCAGTAGATGCCGTTGGTGCTGAAGTCCCACTTGCCTGTGGGCGCGTCGGGGAGGCCGATGAGCTTGCGGGCCTCCTGACCTGCCTGGACGAGGGGTTCGTCCTCTTCGAGCGCCCAGGCGGGAAAGTATTTTTCGACGGGAAAGACGAAGCCGGTGTAGCTGGGCTCGTCGTAGTAGAGCATCTCCAGGGTTACGTCGCCGGCCTGTTGGTTTGCCTGGGGGATGAGGCCGCGCACCTGCTCGATGACGGCGTCGAGATCTTCGCCGAAGGTGACGCGGCGGTCGATGTAGACGGTGCACTGGTTGGGGACGGCGTTGATGCTGGGCGTTTCGACTTCGATGTCGGTGGCGGTGATTTTGCCGGGCCCGAGGAAGGGGTGGTCGCCGAGGTGGGGTTCGAGACGGCTGATGCCATCGACGAGGGGGAGGGCCTTGTAGATGGCGTTGTCGCCGAGGTGGTTGCTGGCGGCGTGGGCGCTGCGGCCCTTGGCGACGGCCTTCAGCTCGACACGGCCTTTGTGGCCGCGATAGATCTGCATTTTGGTGGGTTCGCCGATGACGACGAAGTCGGGGCGGATACCCTCGTGTTCGACGAATGCGTGAGGGGCGATGCCGTCGCACCATTCTTCCATGTTGCCGAAGTAGTAGGCGGTCCAACCGTCGAGCAGGCCAAGGCTGCGGGCGATGGCGAGACCGTAGATCATGCCGGGCGTGCTGCCCTTTTCGTCGCAGGCGCCGCGGGCGTAAAAGATGCCGTCCTCGACTTTGCCCTCGAACGGATCCCACTCCCATTCGTCTGCGGCGCCGATGCCGACGGTGTCGATGTGGCTGTCGTAGACGAGGATGCGTTCACCGTTGCCGATTCGGCCGACGGTGTTGCCCATGGCGTCGAACCGGATTTCGTCGAAGCCGAGTTTGCGCAATTCAGACTGGACGCGTTCGCCGACGGGACCGATTTGGGAATCGATGGAGGGGATGGCGCAGATCTCACGGAGTAAGGTGATGATATCGTCGCTGTGCTTGTGGACGGCGGACTGGATAGCAGGGATGTTGATTTCGGACATGGATGGACTCCGAGAGGGCAGATTTGTGTCTGCGGTCAGCCTTTGAGGGCGCCGGCCATGATGCCTTCGATGAAGTAGCGCTGCATGGCGAAGAAGATGATGATGATGGGAATGACGGCTATAACGGCGCCGCCGAGCACGAGGCCGTACTGGTCGTTGTAAGGGCCGCGCAGCGTGGGCAGGGCCAAGTTGATGACGTACATGGTTGAATCGTTGAGGACGATGAGGGGCCAGAGGAAGTCGTTCCAGGAGGACTGAAAGAAGATGATGCCCATGACTGCGAGGGCGGGGCGCAGGTTGGGCAGGGCGATGCGGAAGAAGATGCCCAATTCGCTGGAGCCGTCGATACGGGCGGCTTCCATCAGTTCGGTGGGCAGAGCCAACGCGTACTGCCGGGCGAGGAAGATGCCGAAGGCGCTGGCGGCGAAGGGTACGATAAGGACCCAGTAGGTGTTGAGCCAGCCCAATCTGACCATCATCGTGTAGAGGGGGATCAGGACGACCTCAAAGGGAAGGGTAAAGCTGGCGAGGACCAGGATGAAGAGTACGCGCCTGAAGGGAAAGTCATATTTGGCGAAGGCGAATCCGGCCAGCATGCAGAGGAAAAGGGAGAGTGCGGTGCGGCCGACGGCGACGATGGCAGTATTCAAGAACCAGCGCAGGTAGAGTGTTTCGCCGATCAGCGTCGTGTAGTTATCCAGGTAAGGATTTTTGGGGATGATCTGAACCGGAAAAGTGAAGATTTCATTTTGCGGTTTGAATGAGGCGGAGATCATATAGATGAAGGGGATGGCTGCCAGGACCACACCGAGCAGGAGCAGGATGTTTGCCAGGCTGACAAGAACCCCATTGCGAATCCGAATCGGGGAGAATTTTGGCCCAGAGGCAGGCGTGGCTTGAACGCTTGTTGTCATGGATTTCCTCAGTACTGAACCGAGTTGATCTGACGGGAAAGACGGAAAGGCATTTGAATTGATGCCGAGAAAGACAGGATTCCCATTGATGGCCCTACTGGTCTTCGCGGAAGGCGCCGAAGAAGCGCAGGTTTAGAATGGCCAGGATGACGATAATCGTGACCAAGGTATATCCGATTGCGGATGCGTAGCCCAGATTGAAGTAGGAGAAGCCGGTATTATACAGATATTGAACGATACTCAAGGACTGGTCGCGGGGGCCGCCACCGGTAAGCAGATAGGGTTCGGCGAAGATCTGGTAGGAGCCGTTGATGGCGGTTACGGTTACGAAGAGGATGACAGGGCGCATGAGCGGAATGGTAATGCCGACCAGGACTTGCCACCAGTTGGCCCCGTCGATGGCGGCGGCTTCTTCCAACTCTTTGGGTATGTTCTGCAGGCCGGCGACAAAGTAGAGAGAGTTTATGCCGGTAAAGCGCCAAATCAATAACAGGATGATAGAGAATTTTACGACACTGGCGTTGCGGACCCAGCCCACCTTGGCCTCTTCGCCAAAGGCGCGCATCAGATAGCTGTTGATCAGGCCGGAATTGTAGTCGTAAAGAATACTGAACATGAGGCTGGCGATGACGGCAGAGGTCAGCAGAGGCACGAAGTAGGATAGTCGGTAGAAGCTCTTGGCATTGGCCCAGGGCACCAATTTTGAGTTGACTACGACGGCCAGGATAAAGGCCAGCGGGATCTGCAAGAGGAGGCTACCCAGCGCGTAGACTGTGGTGTTTAACAGAGACTGTTTGAAACGA
>JAPPKT010000546.1 GCA_028819675.1 Caldilineaceae bacterium
CGGTGTTGGGTGCAGAGCCTCCACCAGCGGCAGCACGCCCATCTCCGTTCTCAGTCTGGCCTCCACCGGCGTGTAAAGGTGCTGAATGTTGCTAAGTGGCAGCACGGTCGGCTCGGTGGCCATCGTAAGCTCACTGCACTTGGGCTGCAGGATTTCTCGCAGTGCCGTCACCACCAGCGCGTGCTCATGACGGTCCTTCGCAGAAGCCAGCAACGCCGCCGCCAGCTCTGCGTCCTCAGCCGCTGTCTTGCCCCGCTGGATCGATCCCGCCAGCGCCATCGATTCCAACTCCACACCTTTCACCCGTACCAGTAGTTCAGGCGTCGCCCCGAGGAAAGCATGTCCCGGCTGTGGCTCAAACAGAAAACTGTAGCAATCCGGATATTCGGCGCAAAGATATGTCAACATTTCACTGATTCGAATAAGGTCTCGTGACCGTAGCTGCGCAATCCGCGAAAGTACCACTTTCTGCAGCGCAGACGAATCGAAAGTCCTCCTGGCCCTTTCAATTATGCGCGCCCATTCGTCGTAATGCAGCGGGTAATCGATCTCCAGTCCTGCCCGCTCCCCCTCCCCTTCCCAATCTGGCCCTTCCACGCCCTGTATCGGGAGTCCCTCTTCACCCCTCAACAGCAACTCAACTTGGGCATCCAACGCCTCTGCCAGGAGAGGGTATACGACCGACGCGTCCTCATCGGGTGGCAACAACGCGTTGATCGTTAGCCAGCCGTGGCCGTCCTGCTCCACGAACTGGTAGTGAGGCAGGACGAAATGCCCCGGATGGAAGCCCGTCCAGGTCAGGTCCGGCACAAAGTCCTCTCGAAAGGCGAATCCCCCGAAAAGCCGGGGACGCGCCAGTTCTGATCTGACTGCATGCTGATCGGGTGGCGTTGGACGAGTTTCGGCAAAAGAAAAGAGTTCTCTCGCCTGTCGCTGTATGGCAGCAAATCGGCTACCGCCGTAACCAATCAGATTGGCGGCTACTCCAGTCCCGGCAAAAGTGATCCCCTGCCTTCCGTCGCGCCAAAAAAAGCGCTCTTGCCCAATTGCCGCCCGTAGAAATCGCGCAAACCGCAGGTCGGCGACAGGACGACTCGCGCTCACAAGGCGCCCGTGGCGCGCTGAGCTGTACTCGTCCCCGAATTCCCCGCCTTCGCCCTCCAACCAGTGGGCATCCCCATCAGATTCAGGTCCGCTCTCGCTCTGTGCCTTCTTTTCGCGTTCCTGTAATGCCATCCTATCTCAACCCAGCCTCTGCCCCTCGTCTTGCTCCAGGGTAACGTCTGGACGATTTCGCCTAAGGGTCTGTTCAGTCCTTCTTGTAGTTCACACTCCGCAGCAGCATCGGCACCAAAGTGCTGACAATTCGCGCAGGCTCGGGTTCTCCACTATATACCCAGCGAATCGTCAGATGGTAGATACTTCCCAGCCATGCATACGCGATAACATCGGTGTCCACCGCCTCGATCTCACCTGCAGCGACCGCCTCATCCAGGTAGATTCGTATCAACCGGGCGAATCGCTCGTTGATCTCTAACCGTTTCTCCTCAAATACCGTCCCCAATCCGGTGGCCTGAACCAGCATCACTTTCGCCGGCCGCCGGTAACGGCCAAATGCTTCCAGGCAGGCCTCCAGCGCCGCCTCGACCTTGGCCATCGGGCTCGTCTGCTGCGCAATCGCCTCCGTAACCCGCCGCTCAACCAGGTCGGCAAACTTCTCTACCAGCGCCAGAAAAAGCCGCTCCTTATTCGGAAAGTGAAAATATATCGAGCCCTTTGACGTGTCCGACTCCGCCACAATCTCGTCAAGGCGGGCATCATGGTATCCCTTGTTGCTGAAAACGCTCAATGCAGCGTCCAGAATGCGCTCCCTGGTCGATTCTGGACTTCGAACACTCTTCTCTGTCATCGCATTCACCTGGTGTCAGTACGTCTAAACTGACCGGTCGGTCGATCCCACGACAAAAAAAACCCGGGTTCATTTTTCCTTCGTGGTAATACTTCTGCAACGCCTGCACCGTATAGTGTCGTCTCAATTGGAGAAGGGCTCTTACTGGCCAGCTTAGGAGTCGTCCCAAACAGAGGCGGCCCCATCTCGGCCTCCCCTCGACCGCACACTCACCACCCCCGCGGCACGGGGAAGCACCGAAACTGCTGCGCCTGCGCAAAGACGTCCCATATCTGCGCCATCTGTTCAACGATGCGCGTCGGCCGAGTTGCCATCTCGAATCCCCTGTGCTGGCCTCTCACCACCCGCCTCGGCTCCCACCCGGTCCCCTTGCAGTAGTCGTAATAGTCCCGGAATGTAGTGAACTGAACGTTCATGCCGAAGTTGTCTGGCTGGCGGCTCATCGGCGACATCGGGTCGAGCGTGTGACACGGATTGAGCATGCGCAACAGATCATGCGGATAGCTCTTGCCTATCTGATCGGCCAGTTGGAGTGTCTTCTTGAAGGTCTGAGGCGTCTCTCCCGGCAGATTCAAGCTGAAGTAGATGAATATCGGCACTCTATGCTTCTTCAGCGTTTCCAGCATACGCAGGAAGCGTTCATTCGTATAGAACTTCCCGTTCCTCCGCCGCACCTCCTCATCGCCGGACAGCGGTGAGATGGCGACTTCTGTATGTGCAAGATCGGCCGTACTGCACATCTCGTCGATAAAGTCATTCGAGGGCAACTGGAAGAACTCATTGTAAATGCCGATACGAACTTCCTTGTCCCGCAGCTGCTTGAAAAATGAGCGCCACCATCTGGCCGGATACGTAGCGATGTCCAACGAAAGATTGACCTGCTGAAATCCCTCCCTCGCCAGGCGAGCCACGTCCTCCACCACCCCCTCCGGCGACCGCATCACATAGCCGTTGCGGCCGGCAAGTTCGCTGTGCGACTCCTTGCCGCCTCCGCAGTAAATGCAGTCGAAGACGCAGCCCCGCCCTACCGTGAGCCAGTGACTGAGCAGCTTCGGCTTGCGCAACGTCATCAGTCCGGCGCCCGAGTACTGAAGCGCGGCATAAGCGCGCTCATTGGAAAGCCAGTCCATCGACACAAAATCGATGCTGTCCAGCGTAGCCGGATCCGCAAAATAGAATCCGAGATTCTGCGCAGGCTTCTGCCCGTTGCCGGGGCGCCGAATCAGATTCGGTATGTCGTCGACCTGCGAGGACCCCTTACCCACCACCCGCGCCGCCAACTGCCGCAGCGGCTCCTCCGCATCGCCCCGTATCGCGTAGTCAACGTAGAGAAAGTCCGTCAAAATCTCTTCGCCGTAATACGAAGTCGTCAGACCGCCGATCACCACGACCGCATCAAGCAGAGTCTCTTTGACGGCTTGGGCAACGGCGAGGGCGCCGAATGAGTGCTCGTACCAGTGAAGATCGATAAGAACGAGTTTCGGCGGAACCCGCTGGCTCCGCAGCCACTGGCGCAAATTGAAAGTGGGGCGCTGCAGCAATTCAACCGGAAGGTTCAGGCCCTGGACTTTGTATCCCTCGGCCCGCAGCATGTTGACAAAACCGACCACCCCCACCGGAATGAAAGGATAGGGCGGACAGGATCGAAACTTGTCATACCTTGCTTCGACTTCCTGTTTGGCCGGATGTATATAGAGGATATCCATTGCGGGAACTAACGTGCGCTGCGGCGAACAGCGCCAAGGCCGCTAGACACTGCCCACCGGTGCCAGCACTCTGCCGCGCGGCGCCACCGGCTCGAGAATCTGACGCCGCTCCGGTGTGAGACGCGCGGCGAATTCAGGTGACAACTGGTAGTTGAAACGGGTGCGCAAGTAGCGGGGCGAATAGCGGAAAATGACCGAGCGTCGGAATCCCGGATTGGTGCGTTCGGCCGACCCGTGGGTGATGGCGTCCGTGAAGAAGACGGCGTCGCCGGCCTCCAGGTAAATCTCCTTCATCCCAAGAGCTGTGCCCGCGGCTTCCCGTTCATGGCTGGCAGCAACAATACCCTTCCCTTCCACCTCCAACCGCGGATGCACCTCGGTCGATTTGTGGCTGCCCGGAACCAGGACGGTCGGCCCGTCTCCCGGGCCGATGTCCTCCAGAGCCATCAGGACGTTGATCTGCCCTACCATCCACGCACCCGTGTTGTGCTGCCGGAATGTCAGATAGAAGAGCGGCGTGTGTCCGCCGCAGTGGATATAGAGAAACCCTCCCGGTCCCCGCACGTTGAGCAGGTTCTCGTGGATCGAGACACCATTGACCTCATTGATGTACCGTGCCGCCAGCGGATACCAGGACGGGTGGTCAATCAGCCTCTCAAAGACCGCGCCGCCTTCGACGATGTTCTGAAAGTTTACGCCGTCGTCCTTTCCGTAGCTATGGATCTCGACATTGCCGATCCAATACTCAGGATCCGGATTGACATCCAACTGTGCTTCACCCAGAATGGGCGGATCTTCCACATAGGCCCAATGGTCGTCCACCCAGCTGTTCATCTCCGCAAGGTCATCCTTGGAGATGGCGTCTTTCAGGATAAGATAACCCTGCAGGTCGAACAGATAGTCCAATTGCTTCAATTCTTCTTGGGAACGCAATGTGCTTTACCTCACGATTTGGCGGCGAACACTGGCAGGTGGCCGGAAAAGCACCTGCAGCCGGTTGCAAACCTCCGGAAACTACCCTTTGACGCCAGAGACAACGATCCCCTGAACAAAGTAGCGTTGAGCAAAGAAAAAGAGAATGATCGTCGGCAAAACCCCTAGAATTGAAGCCGCCATGAGCGCCTGCATATTGTTGGTCATGTGGCCTTCAAACAACCGCAGTCCTAGCGCAACCGTATAGTTTGGTACGCCCTGAATATAGATAAGGGGATAGAGGAAGTCGTTCCACTGAGCGGTGACCATAAAGATAAGGACGACTCCGAGCGCGGGCAGGCTCAAAGGCAAGTGAATGCGCCAGAACAGCCCAATCGGATTGCAGCCGTCGATCATGGCGGAATCATCCAACTCTCTTGGAATGGTCATAAAGAATTGGCGCATCAGGAACACGTAGAAGGCCGGCGCAAACCAGTTCGGAATGATCAGAGGCCGGTAGGTGCCTATCCAGTCAAGCTCGACAAACAGCAAATACGTGGGGACCAGACGGACGTGCTCGGGCAAGATCATGGTCGCAAGCACGACCACAAACATGATGTCCCGGAGAGGAAATCGTAGGCGGGCAAAACTGAAACCGACTACGGAAGAGGAGAGCGCTGCACCGATCGCGCTGCCAGCGGCAATAAACGCGCTGTTCAAAAAGAACTTGGCAAATGGAAAGACGGCAAACGGCGTCTTGAAATGGTGCCACTCAAACCGCTCAGGCCACCATTCTGGCGGGAAAAGGTAGACCTGGGTCGTCGGCATCACCGAAGTGCGCATCATCCAATAAAAGGGGATGGCAAAAACGATGCCGCCCAGAATGACCGCGCCGTAAAGGAGAACGCGATATAGTGTTTCCGTGAGCCGGCTGTGGCCATACTGCTCGGCCTGGTGTACAGCTGTTCCCGTTTGGACAGTGGTTGCCATACCTGACTCTCCTGCCTCTAAGAAAACTGAATTCGCTGCCTAGACGCGCTCGTAATGCACCCAGGAAGACGCACTCTTCAACGCGAGAATGACGAAAATAAGCACAATGACAAATAAGAACCAGGCTTGGGCCGACGCGTAGCCGAAATAGAAGTTCTGGAAGCCCGTGTTGTAAATGTGCAGGACCATTGTGAGTGTGGCGTTGTTGGGGCCGCCACGTGTCATGACCATGGCCTGCGTGAAGACCTGCCACGAACCGATAATATTGAGAACAACGTTGAAGAAAATCGTCGGCGTCAGAAGCGGCAACGTGACCGCGAAGAAACGGCGGACAGAGCCGGCGCCATCGATCTCAGCGGCTTCGTATAGTGAAGTTGGAATCCCACGCAGCCCGGCCAGGTAGATCAGCATCGCCCCGCCCGCGCCCCAGAAGGCCATAAAAATAAGTGATGGCAGCGCCCACTCCGTGCTGAAAATCCAGCGCGGTGGGTCGATGTCGAAGGGACGCAGAATCGGGCCGAGAACAGAATTCAGCAGGCCGATGTCAGGCTGGTAGAGCCACTTCCACAGCAGGGAAACCGCCACGCCGGACACGACAGACGGAAGGTAGTAGACCGTGCGCCAAAAACTTTGCAAGCGAATGCCCTGATTGAGCATCACCGCGATCAGCAACGCCAGCGCGGTGTTGATCGGTACCACCGTAAAACTGAATATCGCAGTGTTGATCAGCGCCTTGCGGACAAGACTGTCGCTCAGAACATTCTGATACCACCTGAAGCCGACGAATGTAGTCTCAGTCAGAAAGTCGGTGCGATACATGCCGATGACGAGGGAAGCCAGCATCGGCCCCACGGTAAAAACAAGGAATCCAATTATCCAGGGGGACGCGAGAAAATAACCGTACCACGCTTCGCGAGTGGACGGTTTCATCGGCTTTCCATCCCGCCTCATCCAGGAGAAAAGACCCCTTCCTGTTTGGCTTTCACTGATGCTGGCCATCTGTTCCCCTGTCAGTCCTGCCGCTAGACCCGATCTCGGAGACGCCCTGACCTCTGGTCCCCGGACTATGAGTTACCTGATTCTGTTCGGGTCAGTGCTGCAAAGGCGTGGGGGCCACCCCCCACGCCTCTACGACCAATAGTTTAGCTGAGTTTGTCCAGCTCAGCGCCCAGGTCTTCGATGTTGATCTCGCCTCGGTTGAAGCGCGTTGCTACGTCGGCGTGATCGACGATCAACTCAACCGGCTGTTCACCGAGCAACATGACCAGGTCGAAGGCAGGCTTGAGGATCTGGTTCTTCGTAATCAGGTCCTCGGCAAACATCTCTTCTGGCCCGCCAATGTCCTGCCCAACCGAACTGGTGAACACATCCAGGTCGATTTCTTCGAACTTCTCGTTGGCGGCGCGCATGATCGACGCATATTCGGGCAGCAGGCTCTTGCGTGAAGGCTGCTTCTGCGCCCAGGTGATGTACAGGCGGCCGTACAGAGGGCTCGTCAGCCACTTCATCAGTTCCCACGATTCGTCCGGATACGCCGTTCCCTTCCAGACCATCGTGCCATCAACTGACTGATGGGTCGTGTGTCCGGCAGGGCCGTCTGGCATCGGGGCAACGTCCCAGCGGAAAGTCGCGCCGTCCGCCTGTACGCCCAGATTCCACGGGCCAATCTCCATCAGGGCGATGCGCTGGCCCAGGAACAGTTCGACAACACCCATGCCAATGTCCGCGCCGTAGGCGAAGAGCGGTTCATCGTGGACGATGCTGCGCATCCATGTCAGGGCATCATAGGCCTCGGGACTGTCCAGACCGCAATGCGTATTGTCCTCTTGGTCCACCATGTTGGCGCCGAAGCCTCGAATCCAGTACTGGGAAAGCCAGTTGGCATTCAGACCGTAGTTGGACGTCCCCCAGATCTGCGGCTGCGCGTCGGCATCGGCAAACTGGCGCAGAAGGTTGGTATAATCCTCCCAATTCCACGCGCCCCACTCATGAGGCGGGTACTCAATGCCCTTGGCGTCGAACATGTCCTTGTTGTAGTAGATCACCTGCGTACCGGTGAAGCGGGGCATCAGGTGAATGTCGCCGTCCAAAGTCCACGGATCGAACTGGGCCTCGTAGTAGTCGTCCAGGTTTACTTCCTCAGCGTCTCGGTCGATATAGGGCTGCAAACTGAGCGTCTCGCCCTTCTGCATGAAGAAGGTGGAACTGGAGCAGCACCACTCGGTCAGGTCAGGCGCATTGCCCGCAACCATCGCGCTAAGAGCGCCTTCTCGGCGGTTGGCGCCGCCCGGGTCCGGCAGGAACTCAACCTCAATATTGGGGTTGGCTTCCTGGAACTGCGGATAAAACTCCTTCCAGAGCTGTGCAATGCCTGCCGCCCGCTCCGGTTCTCGCGACTGGTACCGCAGCGAGATCATTTCAGCCATCGCCTCGCCTTCTCCGCCACTGTCGGCAGCCGGCGCCGCCGGCGCCGCACAGGCCGCCAGAAACGCAGTCGCGCC
>JAPPKT010000109.1 GCA_028819675.1 Caldilineaceae bacterium
ACCGGGGCACGCCGCCGACGGGTCTGAAATCCCCGGTGCGGGGATTCGGTTATCTGTGGGAAACGAATGACGATGTGTTCGGCGACCTGGGTTGGGCCACGGCCGATGAGAAGGGCTTTTGCGCAAGGGTTCAGCAGTTCGCGAAAGGCATCTTGCTCATCGGCGATACGGTCGAAACATGTCACGAGAACTCGCATAATTTTGCTTCCGAGACAGTTTTTGCCAAGAACGCCCTCCAGGCCTTGACCGGTGGAAACTGGACAATGGTCTGCGAAACGCAGACACATGAGAGACTGCGGCCCTATTGGAATCAGGCCGACGTCGGTTGCCCTGTCAAGTCGGGAGAGACACTGTGGACGGCCTGGCAGCCGTTCGAGACGGGCTATATGCTGTGGCGGCAGGACGACGATGCGGTGTTCGTATTCACAGACGAGGCCGAGTGGACTCGATTCTCGGATGACTGGGACAGCCAGGTGTACACGCCGACCCGGGGGACTCAGCCTGCAGACATGCACACACCAGTGCGCGGATTCGGATATCTGTGGGCGACAAATGACGACGTTTTCGCGGACCTGGGATGGGCAACTGACAACGAAAAGGGCGCCTGTACGCTGATCCAAGCGTTTGAGGATGGCACATTGCTCAGCGGCGACCCGGTGGATTCCTGTTTCGATGGAACTGTTAATCTGGTGTCAGAAACTCTAGTGGGATCGAGTACGATTGAGGCGCTGGATACGGGCAGTTGGGAGATTGCCTGCGAATTCACGGTTCACGGGGATCTGGACCATCTTTGGACACACGATGAGTTTGGGTGTCCCCAGTCCGCCGGCGGGATATTGTGGTCTTCATGGCAACCGTTCCAGACAGGCCATATGATCTGGCGGGAGAACGACGATGCCGTGTTTGTATTTGCGAACGGGGAGGAGTGGGAACGGGCTGCAGATGACTGGAACGATCAGACCTATACGACAATCCGGGGCACGCCCCCCGGAGGTCTGCAAGCCCCAGTACGAGGTTTCGGATATTTGTGGGAGAACGATGACGACGTCTTTAGCAATCTGGGCTGGGCGACGGCTGACGAGAGAGGCTTTTGCGCGGTGTTCCAGCAGTATGAGAATGGCTACCTGATCGTGAGCAGTTCGGTGGCCTCTTGCAAGGAAGGGCATAGCAACGAGGCGACAGAGATCGACTTTGCGCTGCATTCACTGAGTGTGCTCAACGATGGAACCTGGACGCTCAGGTAGGTGAAACCGGCCGGGAGGGAGGGGGCCGCGGTGAGCGGTCCTCTCCCGTCCTGCGGTTGACAGCCGCTGAATTGCGGCGGTCCGGCAAGACTCCTGATGTCGCGCACGCCCCACTTAGTACGCTCCTCTTTCCTCGTCTTCTTCATATTCGGTCTGGACAAAATAACCGGCTTTGTAAAGCTGCTTTTGACAACGCGGCTGTTCGGGACCGGGCCGGAGGTTGACGCGTTTGCGACGGCCAATCAGTTGCCCGAGCTTCTGCTGGCGCTGCTTGCCGCCGGCGCGCTCTCGGCGGCGTTCATTCCCGTTTATTCAAGCTACTTAACCCAGCTGCGGCGCCGGGAAGCAGAGTCGCTTGCCGGGACAGTGCTGACGCTGACCGTGATCGTGGTGGGTGCGGCCTGCCTTGTAGCAATCGCTACGGCGCCGTGGCTTGTGCGCGTGGTGCTTGCGCCCCATTTTCCTCCCGAGACACAACAGCTCACGACACAGATGATGCGGATCTTCCTGCTGGCGGCAGTGTTGATCAGTGTCTCCGGCGTGTTCGGCAGCGTACTCCATTCGCACCAACACTTTCTGACCCCGGCACTGGGGCGTGTGCTGATCGACCTGGGTCAGATTGCGGGGATGGTCCTGCTCGTGCCGATTTGGGGTGTCCTCGGTATGGCCTGGGGCAGCGTTCTTGGCGCGGCGCTGACCGTACTGGTGCAGGTTCCGGCTCTGGCACGGCAGAGAGTGCGCCTGCGGCTGCAGATCGATCTGCGGCTTACAGGTGTGCGGGAGGTTGTACGTTTGATGGGGCCGCGCGTGGTGACGCTTGGGGCTTTTCAGGCGGTGGACCTGGTCTTCATACGCCTGGCTTCTGCCTTGCCGGCAGGCAGTATCGCCGCGTTCCACTACGCCATGCTGGTGATGCTGTCAATGCCAAAGTCTCTGTTCGGCGCGGCGATTTCCCAAGTGATCTTTCCGACGATGGCCGAACAGTACAATACGGGATGGGGTCAACAGCTGCGCGAGACGGTTTCGCAAGGGCTGCGGGCCACGTGGCTGCTGCTGCTTCCGGCTGCGGTCGGCCTAATCGTGTTGGGGAGACCGGCGGTGGCATTTCTGTTTGAACGGGGGGCGTTCGGACCGGATTCGAGTGCGCTGGTCTATCTGCTGATGGCGATCTTTTCGGTGCGCCTGCTGGGCGAGGCGGCCTACGACGTGCTCACGTTAACTTTTTTCGCCCAGCACAACACGCGGGTGCCGATGTGGGCGACGCTGGGTTGGGCGGTGGTGAATGCCGGTCTGAGCGTAATTCTTGTCGGACCGTTCGGGATTGCCGGCCTGGCATGGGCCACTTCGATAGCGGGGGCGGCCCTGGCAGCGGCGATGTTTGTACTCAATTTACGGGTCGGCAGCATAGACGTTGTGATGTTACGGGCTGCGTTGTGGCGGGCCGTCGCGGGCAGCCTGGGGATGTGCGGCGTCGTCCTGCTGCTTCACCAGTTGCAGATGCCGCCGGCGCTCTTTATTCTGGCCAGTGCCAGCGGAGGCGGGTTTGTGTTTTTCGGGCTGTATGTGCTCCTCGGCGGCAGGGAGGTGCTGGCAGTGCTGGGGCACTTGCGGCACGGGCTGCAAGGCAGGACAGGTTTGGCAACTCAGTCAGATTGACGGCAGGCGACTTAAATTTCCGCAGGCGGTCTCAGACTCCCAACACGACGCGCTGTGCTTCGCTGATGCGTGCGGCAGTCTCGGGTCGCAACAGACCGCTCTGGTCGGTTTGCGGGGTGAGGCCGCGGCGGCAGTAGTAGCAGTGGAGCGCACGGCGAGGGCGGTCCGAACGGTTGACGGTTCCCCCGTGCCAGGTAAAGGCGTTGAAAACGAAGACCGTACCGGCATCACCCTGCACAAGGATTTCGTCAGGATGGGGTTCCTTGGGATCCGCCATACCTTCGCGGGGATCCACGCCAAACAGGTGTGATCCAGGAACAAGCCGGGTGGCGCCGTTTTCGGGCGTGAAGTCGCTCAGCAGCCAGATCGAGTTGCAGACGTTATAGTGCCGGCGACCGTCCTTCAATACTGGCGCAAAGTTCGCACTGCTATGGGAGCCATCGCAGTGCAGAGCCTGCAAGCCATGGCCTGGAAGGGCGGCGCGCGCGTTGAGCGAAGACAGTTTCAGATCGCCATCGAGGACATGGGCCATGGCCGCCAGCACCTTCGGGTTGGCCCAGACTTGATCGAACAGCGGATCTTTATTTGCGAGGTTGGCGAGCCGGTCGGTGCCATCCTCCTGGTGCACCTCCTTGCCGGCGTCCTCGCCTTCTTCGTCTTCCAACTCCTGTAGACGATTACGAAGCGCTTGCACCTGCGCGGGCGTCAGAATACCCGGAAGAGGCAAGTAACCGTCCTCATCGAGGGACCTCTTTTCGCCGGCCGACAAGGTGTCATTGCGCACGCCGAGAGAATACAAAGCGGTCTTTATGTCCATCATCCTCTTGCCCCCCGTGTAGGCGCTTAGCCCAACCGCCAAGCGTCTGTGTCGACCTGTTCAAGCTGACCGGTGCCGGCGGAGCGCACGCCTGCGTCGAGAATGGCCATTACTTCCAAGTTGAATTCGAGATCCAGCATCTGGTGCAAGGGGTCGCCGGTCTGCAGCCGGTGGATGAACTCCTGTGCGATGTCGGAGCGGTCGGCGGGAAGGGGATCACAGTCGTGAAACTCGGTTCGACCTGCGCCCCTCTCAATGCGTACTTTGGGGGACTCACCGGGCTTCTCCTTGTCGACCACGAGGGTGCCCTCCGTGCCATAGACGATCGGGCCGGGGGATACACCGTGGTCGAGGGTCGTCCAGGAAGCTTCACAGATTGCCATGGCCTGGGGGAAGCGTATGAACATGGCGGCGTTGTCCTCAGCATCGCCCCACTTGCTGTTCAGATTGGCGCGCATTCCCATGGCGGCAGTGGCGGGTTCACCAACGAGCCAGCGGGCAACGAGTGAGCCGTAGCAGCAGTAGTCGAGCATGACGCCACCGCCGGCGGCTGACTGATGCCACCAGGTGGCGCCGCGTTCGACGCCTGACAGTTTGCGCGGGCGTGCTCTTTCTTCCTCGTCGCCGCCCGGATGGGAGACGCCGGCGCCCAGCGGACCGAGGTGGCCGCCGCGGAATTTAACTGTCAACACGCGGCCAATTGCGCCGCCGTCGATCAATTCCTTTGCTTTGTGGGCGGCGGGTTGCCATGTTGTCGGCCAGTTGACGATCAGTTCGATACCGGCGGCGCGGGCAGAGCGGGCCATCCGGAGGCCGTCCTGCAGAGAGGCTGCCATCGGTTTTTCAACAAGGACATGCACGCCTCTTTGCGCACAGGCTTCCACCACTGCCGGATGCTGCGCGTTTTCGGAGCAGCAGATTACGATGTCGAGCGACTCCTGCTCCAGCATCGTGTTGTAGTCGTCATAGCCTTTTGGAATCCCCAGATCGTCCAGGGCATGGCGCAGGTTCCAGTCGCGCGTATAGTGGGCCGTGCGCAGCTCGGGGACCAGACGGGGTGTGTCGGCGCAGGCAGCCAGTTCGGCCTGGGGGTGGGCAGCGAAGCGCTCGACCAGATGGTTGATGTGCATATGGGCAAAGCCGATGACACCGATACGAAAATTGTTCGCCATGAATAGTTCTCCCATTCGGGGACTGCTGAATCTTCCTCAGTTCGCCCTGTCTGACGCGCGAGACAGACGCATGGACTTCAGAGACTGCGCCGGCCAAGCCACTAGAAGGTCGTGCGCAAGGCCTGGGCGGTGCCGGACTGCGCCGAGCGGTAGGCGCCGTCGAAGATCTCGATGACGTGGCGGGCGTGCTCTGCGGTGGAGGTGGTGGGGATGTCCTCCCGGATCCAGTCTACGAGCTGCATTACGTCCTCGTAGACATGGGCCTCTTCGAGGCCGCGATGGTCGCCCACGACATGCGGCAGCGCGGCATTCAGGTCGATGGCTTCTTCCAGTTCGCGGCCGGGATAGTCGATCGGTTCGCCATTGAGGGTGCCGCCGTTGATGACCCCTTCGGTTCCGAAAATCAGCGGCCGGCCCATATTGGGGAGACCGCCGGCGGCCACGCCGTAGACGAAGGCGAACAGGCTGTCGCCAAAGTCGAGGACCATCAGGGTATTGTCATCCATGTCGGTAGGCAGCATCTGGCCGTAGAACTCGCGCTCTTTGACGCGTACGCCTGAGAAGGCGGTTACGGCCTTGGCAGGCCCGAGGATTCCCGTCATGGCGTGCAGGCCGTAAACGGTCATGTCGTAGAGCGGGCCGCCGCCGGGTTTGCGGAAGTACCAGGCAGGGTTGACGTTTGTCAAGGGATCGTCGCCGCCGCGAACGCGCTCATTTTCGTGGTAGCGACCGAAGGCGGCGCCGGTGACGGCCCAGGTCAGTCTCCCCAACGCACCCTCCTCGATCATCTCCTTGATACGTTGATGAGCCGGCCGCAGCATTTCACCGGGACAGGAGACCAGCTTGACGCCTTTGGCCGCGGCCGCGGCGATCAGTTGGTCGGCTTCGTCGACGGTCGTGGTCATCGACTTGTTGAAGTGGACGTGAAGCCCGGCATCGACACACTGCATTCCCTGCTCGAAGTGAAAGCCGATAGGGGAAGCGATCGAGACGGCGTCGACGGTGCCTGAATCCAAGAGTTCTTCGGCGCTGGCATAGAAATTGGGCACGCCAAACTTGGCTGCGGCAGCCTCGGCCCTGTCAATGACGGGGTCGCACACAGCGGTTACGTTGACCCTGTCCTGCACATCTTCCATGGTAAGGTGGGGCAACAGGCCGCGAAGCGAAATGCTGCCGGTACCAATAATTCCCAAACGGACAATGTCTGTCATTTTTTTCTACTCGTAATTGTGTGTGAATGGACGGGACTGAGTGAACAAGGACGGTAAGGTTAGGGATGGCGTTACAGTTTTCGCCATGAAGTGCAGTGCCGCCAGCCGACCGCCTGCTTGAGTTTCTGGTTTGAAAGCAGCGATTGGTGTCCTTCGAGGCTTGCGGCCAAGGGGGCAAGAGGTGGGTTGAAGCGTTCCACGAGCACCCTTGTGGTTTCGAGTGCGGTTGTGTCGTCGGCGTTGAGGAAGTAGACGTCGTGTAAGGGCAGGTCGGGCGCGGCCTCCATGAGCAGACGGTGGGCGCCGGCGACGTCCTCGCTTCCGACCCAGCAGTAGAGCCAGGGATTCCAGGCGGCGGCCGGTTTGGACTGGGAAGCCATTTGGCGGCGGCGCTCGGGGGGGCAGACGCCGGCGATTCGGGTGACGTAGGTGCGAATGCCGTAGGAGCGGCTGAATGTGGCGAGCAGGTCTTCACCCGCGCGCTTGGCGTAGCTGTAAGAGTCTTCGGGCAAGGTTGGGTGCGTCTCGTCGATGGGCAGGAAATCGATGGGAAAGGGTGTGTCGCTGATTCGGAACCCGTGGCCCAAGGCACAGTTGCTGCCGGCCATGACGACGGTATGCACGCCGGCTTCGACGGCGGCCTGCATCAGGTAGTAGGTGCCGAGCATGTTGCTGCGGAAGGTGGCGTCAAATGGCAGGCCTTCCTCTTCGACCCGCTCTTTCATTGCCGGATGGTCGGTGGGCCAGGGCTGGGCGCCGATGTGCTGGATGGCGTCCACACCGTCTACGGCGCGGCGGCAGTCGTCCCAGCTGGCCAAGTCACCGCTGATCCAAGGGAAATGTGAGAACTCGGAATCAGGGCGCGAGCGAGACATCAGTAGCAGTTGGTAATCTGGCGCGAGTGCGCGAATGACGTAGGCGCCCAGTCTACCGCTGGCGCCGGTGATCAGTACTTTCATGTTGCAGGTTCGGTGTGGGGTGCAGTTTCGAAGATTTTATCACGGCTCCTGGGGGCAATCAAGGATTTCTGACACTGTTGACAGGGTTTTTTGTGTTTGCGCGATGTGGCGGACAAAACCAGTCGATCCGCGAAGTCACGCGAAGTGACGCGAAGAACATCAAAGGCGTAACGGTCTTTCTGTGCGCAGTTGCCCGGCCCTGCACGGTAGAGCAGTTTTCTCCTGCATTTCGCTTTTGTAACAAACGTTAACGATACCTTGCATTTGCTCAGTTTATTTGTCTGGACTCGGGTCGCGCTATGTCGACAAAAGTCTACAAATGTCGCGTCATGTCTACATAAGTCGCGCCAAAATGGAGTTTTTGGCGCGACTTTTCGAATCGTTTAACGCCGAGTCGGATGGATAGCGTGAGGACAGATTGCGGGCATTCGCTTATTGGATTCTACAGCCGTCTTCTCACTCTTCTGTTTCGACTGTGTTGAGCGTTTTCGTGGCGACAATTGATGCTGCTTTCATCAGTATACCACGAAAATGGTGGCCTTTTTGGTTTTTTTGGGGGAATTCTCAAATTCGTAAAGTGGTTGACCTGGGAAGGAGGTAATCAGGTCGATGACGGGTCGGTTTTCTTTGCGGGGCAGTGTGTCGATTTTCGTTTCAGCTTCGTTGTTTTGCGAATACTGAGCGAGTACCAGGGCACCCACAAGGGGTGCCCCTACGGGGGGAGCAGGAAGATGAGGCGTCACCCGTTGGGCTGAGGCGGGCCAGAGTGGTTGGGCGTAACTGGGCACCCACAAGGGGTGCCCCTACGGGGATTGGGGTGCGTCAGGAAAGGCCCATTTGGACGAGGTTGCGATAGCTGGTGGCGAGGCTTTCGAACGGGTCGCCCGGGCAGATGTCCTGCTCGACGGCATACCATTCAACGTTGGCCTGGC
>JAPPKT010000363.1 GCA_028819675.1 Caldilineaceae bacterium
TACCGCCCTGGAGTATCACGATCAACACGGACTACATGATGTTTTTCAGGCCGGAGGACGACCAGCCCTTTTTCGGCGGGCGCAAGCGGTCGGCCCGGTTCAAGGACCCGTTCTGCCCCATCATGAGTGAGCACCTCTACCAGGCGGCGAAGAAAGAGCCGAAGTTTGTCGGCGTGTACAGAGACGCCATCTATGTTTGCACGGCCTGGGGGCGCTTTGAGACTGCGAAGGAGATCCAGGTCTACGCGGAGATGGGCGCGCATGTCGTGGGTCATACGCTGGCGCATGAGTTGCCTGTTTTTCGCAAGGCGGGCGTACGGCTTGCTTCAGTGGGAATCATCTCGAATCATGCTGAAGGTAGAGACGAATGGGTTGGCGACAATCCGGATGCGATGGCCGATTTCTACTTCAGCTGCCCTCACTATCTGGGACCTGTTATGGCCAACGCCATGCAGGCGCTGATCGAGAGCGGTGAGACGCCGCCTGAGGATCCGGACATTTACCTCTACGGTCTAGGACAGTTCCCGGTTGAGGGGGCTTAGATTACCGATCGTTGTGAGCCAGACAGACATTTAAATTGACGGCGTACTCTGAGGCTTACGGCTCTCCCGTCACGACATTGGGGGAGCCGACGGTCCAGAGTGCGCGTGACTCGTCGACTTGGCTGCAGGTCTCCAGGGTAAGCATCCGCCGCAGGTGACTGGGGCCGCCGGTGGGTTCGCCGGGCTCTGGTCCTACGGTCAGACACAGATCGCCTTCTGCAGTACTTTGCTCAAGAAGGATCCGGCCGTTTTCGTCGTACCGGAATAACTGCAGCGGCGCGTCGGAACATTCGGCCAAACCCAAAGTCGTTCCCGCTTCATCCCCGTTCGCCTCCATGCAGAGATTATAGGCAGGCATGGAGATTTGCCCTTGCGCCGGCAAGTCCCATTGGAACATTTCATCGTCGGCGCCGGGCTTGCAGGTGTGGGCGGTGAGGGCGCCCTGCAGATTGAGGGAACGGCCGAATCCGGGTACGTCTACGCAGTAGAACTCTGGCTCGTCGAGGGGGTCGAGGAGTTGGATCAGACCAGGTGGAGCAGGTACGCTCAATTCGGTCGATTCTGGTGCAGCTTTGATTGGAGTGGGGCTCTCGGCAACCGCTGCTGGGGGCGCCGGCGTGCCTTGGGGCGGGATCGTGAACTGACAGGCGACAAGGAATAGGGCAACTGAGAACAAGAGGATGGCGTGCCCAGGAAGGCCGAGGGACAGGATGCGTCGGGGCTTTCGATTGTCGGTCATTCGAATGTACTCCTTCGGGAGAGGAAGATTTACCGGGCCGCAAACCGAGAGGGCTGTTGCGGGCCGGTGGAATTATACATCTGTTAGGCCGCGTTCGTAACCCGAGGCGCTGCCCGTATCGTGCTGGACTGCCAAAACTGCCAGGGCACCCACAAGGGGTGCCCCTACGGTGGGGACACATGATGGGGATGGCATGTCAATGACCCAAAGGCAGCCGAACATCCTTTTGTTCGTGACCGACGATCACGGGCAGTGGGCGAGCGGGCCCTACGGCAATCAGGAAGTGGTCACACCTAACCTGGACCGTTTGGCGGCTTCGGGAGTGGTGATGGAGAACGCGTTCACGCCGACGCCGGTGTGCTCGGCGGCGCGGGCTTCGCTGCTGACAGGACTGACGCCTTCGCAGCATGGGGTCCACGACTATATCGCGATGGCGTTTGATCGGGAGCCGTGGCTGGCAGGGGAAAGGACACTGCCGCAGCTGCTGCAGGAGGCCGGTTACCGGACGGGGCTTGCCGGCAAGTGGCATGCTGGAAGTGAGGACGAGCCGGCGCCGGGATTCGATTCTTGGTTCAGTGTGGGAAGCGCTTACCCGCTGCTGCACGAGGGGACACGCGACTTCTGCAATCAGGGGCGGATGGAGGCAGTGTGCGGCTACACTGATGAGATCATTGCTGGACAGTCGACACGATTCGTCGAGGCTGACGATCAGAGGCCTTTTTTTCTTCTTGTCTGTCTAACCGCTACACACGGGCCATGGAGTGGGCATCCGGAGAGGCTGGTTCGTTTGTATGATGAAGCCGCCTTCGACGACATTCCTAGGGGAGAGTCCTACCCGTTTGGGGAACAGGCGTTAGAGTCGCAGGGCGTGGACCGGGGTCGCGAGCGGGAGGCGCAGGCCCAGTATTATGCCGCAGTCAGCCATGTTGACGAGATTGTCGGGAGGTTGCTGGCAGCAGTTGACGGGGCAGGCAAGTTGGACAATACGCTGGCGGTATACACATCGGATCACGGGCTGAACTGTGGCCATCACGGTATCTGGGGCAAGGGGAACGGGACGCGGCCTTTGAACATGGTGGAGGAGTCGATTCGGGTGCCCTTGATTCTGAACTGGCCGGGCGTTTTGCCTGCGGGTTTGCGGTGCGAGGAACTGGTTGATCATCTGGACCTGTTCCAGACGCTGGCGGAAGCCGGGGAGGCGAGACAGCCTACCAATGTCGATTTCGCGGGCAAAAGCTTACGGCCGCTTCTCGTCGAGCCGGACGGGGGCGGGTCCTGGCGAGATGTTCAGTTTGGCGAGTATGGGACAGTGCGCATGGCGCGGACGAGACCATACAAGCTGGTGCAGCGGCATCCGTTCGGGCCCGACGAACTCTTCGACCTGGAGGCCGATCCGCGTGAGTGCCGTAACCTCATTGGCAGCTCATCGCACCAGGCAGTCCGTTCTGAACTCTCTCTTCAGATCGAGGCGCATTTCGGACGCTACACCAGGCCGGGCAAGAGCGGCACGCTAGGAGCAGAGCTGCCGCAGCACAACATGACTGAAGCCTGGCGAACTTAGGCTGGTTGTTCCGGTTTGGACCTCAGCGACCAGAGCAGTGTGGCCCCGATAACAACAGCTACGATGTAGAACTGCAGTCGAAAGGCCTGACTGATGGCCAGCGGGGCGGCTTCGGTCACGTCCACGGCCATGCCGGCAGAGCGTGCTACGTTGCTGGCAAAGACGGTGCCCAGCAAAGCTATCCCAGTGGTTTGACCAATCATACGCGTCAGCCCGATCAGTCCTGAGGCGACGCCGAGCCGGGCTGCGGGTGCCGCGGCCATGATGACGGTGCTATTGGGGCTCATGAATAGCCCGATGCCGATGCCCATGGGAAGAATGCGCAGGAGGAAACCAAGCTGGCTGTTGTCCAGGTGGGAAGTGCTGGCGACGAGGAAGCCGATGAGGAGGGTTGCGAGTCCGATCAGGGTAACGCGATGGGCGCCGAGGCGGTCGGCGAGATAGCCGGCGGCAGGTGCGATGAGCGCGATCTCGATGGAGACGATGGCCATCACGAAGCCGACCTGGAGGATGGTAAGACCAAGCGCGAGCTGCATGAAGAAGGGAAGCAAAAAGGTGACGCCGGAGGTTGCGATGCCGGCAAGTGCGGCAATTGCAATGTGGAGTGTGAATGGGCGACTGCGGAAGAGTTCGAAGTCGAGCACGGGATGGGCAACGCGGCGTTCGGCGTAGAGAAAGGCCACGAAACTGATGGCGCTGGCGGCAAAGAGAAGAAGGACGTAGACGTGGGCGAAGCCGATGATCTGGCCGTAGGAGAGGCCGAGCGAGAGCGTGCACATGGTTACGCCGATCAGGGTCGCGCCGAAAATGTCGAAACGCCGGGAAGTGCCGGAGGGCGACAAGACAGGGAGATACCTTGCCGCCAATAGCGCGGCCAATACTGCACATGGAACCAGAATGAAGAAGGCGATCCGCCAGCCATAGGCGCCGATCAGATATCCGCCAAGGATCGGGCCCACGAAGTGTCCGAAGGAGTTGGAGCCGGCAGCGATACCCAGTACACGCCCTTTTTCTGAATCGGGAAAGATCTCGGCAACAATCGCCATGGAAAGGACGGTGACGACGGCGGCGCCGGTGGACTGAAGGACGCGGAAACCGATAAGGAAGTAGACGTTGGGAGAAAGTGCGCAGAGAAGGGAGGCCAGTCCAAAGAAGAGATTCCCGGCGATGAAGATGCGTCTCTTGCCGAACATGTCAGCGAGGCGGCCAACGCTCAGCATCACCACGGCCAGGGTGATCTGGAAGCTGAGCAGCACCCACTGAATGGTGGTGAAGTTGGTGCCCAGCTCCTGGGACAGGGTCGGCAGTGCAGCCTGAATTGTGCTCTGGTTGAGGGCCTGAACCAGAATGCCGGCGACTACCGCCAGGAGGGCAACCCACTTGCGGGTCCGGGAAGCTTCTACGGTTGAGGCATCACTGTTCATTTCGGGCCCGGACCTGGCTAGGAAAATGGCATAGCGGCCTCACCTGCTGTCCTGTAAGGCGAGCTTGTTCCTCTGCTTCAGGATTGCGCTAGCCGGAGCTACAGGTTGCCGATTGCCTGGATGAAGTGGCCGGTATAGCGAATGGCCCGCATGTAATCTTCGACGAAAATGTTTTCGTTGGGGGCGTGGAGGTTTGAGTTGGGGTTGCCGGCGCCGCCGCCGGAGATGCCTGGAATGCCGAAGGTCCCGCACAGCTGGTACATGGGTCCGCCGCCAGCTGAAGAGGGGTAGACGACCGGTTCTGCGGCAAAGATGTCGCGGGCCACGGCGATGCTGGCCTGGACCCAGGGATGGTCGACCTGCGACCGGTAGGGCCAGAGCTGCGCCAGGAGCTCGACGTTGACGTCGGTGAAGCCGCGGCGGTCGAGGTGTTCTCTGACGAGGCGCAGCACCAGCTCGGGGTTTAGATCAGGGACCAAGCGGAAGTCCACTTTTGCCGAAGCCTGGTTGGGGAGGACGGTCTTCAGGCCAGGGCCTGTGTAGCCACTCAGAAAGCCGCAGATGGTGCAGGTCGGGTCGAATAGGAGTTGCTTGACGATGTCCGGGCCAGTTGCGCCCTTCAGGAACGAGCTTATGCCAAAGTCCTGCTTGTTCTGCTCTTCATCGAAGGGGATTCCCTGGATGTAGTCCAATTCGTCTGCGGTGGGCTTGACGACATGGTCCATCAGGCCGTCGACGGTAATGTTTTCATTCTCGTCTTTGAGGCTGGCGAGGGCCCAGATAAGGCGCCAGGCCGGATTGCCGACTATTGGGGCGTTCATGGAGTGGAGGTCGCTGCTTGCGCCGCTAACGGAGAGGCCGAGGTAGGCGATTCCTTTCATGCCGAGAGAGATGACCGGTCTGCCGGCGCCGTCTCTGCGCCCCCCTTCCCACAGGCAGGCGTCGGCGCCTTCGAGGAGAGCGCGATTTTCCTCGACGAAACGGGCCAGATTGGGGCTGCCAACCTCTTCTTCTCCTTCAACAATCCATTTGATGCGGAAGGGAAGCTCGCCGATCTCCTGCTGGTAGGCTTCTATAGCCTGGACGCGTGCCATCCACGGGCCCTTGTTGTCGGAGACGCCGCGGGCCCAGACGCGGCCGTCGCGGATCTCGGCGTCGAAGGGGCCTGAATCCCATAACTCCAGTGGTTCTGGCGGCTGGACGTCGTAGTGGTTGTAGATCATGAGGGTCTTGTCGCCGGACCCCATTTCAGCGTAGACGACGGGCGCCCCGCCTTCGACTGAGATCACTCTGGACTCGAAGCCAACTCTGCGCAGCCGGTTGCTGACCCAATCGGCAGTCTCTTCTATGCCGATATTCTGCGCAATGATGCTGGGTTTGCGGCAGAACTCCTGAAGTTCTGCGAGAAAGCGCTCCTGGTTGTCCCGGACGTTGGCTTCGAAGCGGTCCATGTGGATCTCCTGTGGTCTTATGCAGGGGTTACCAGGGGCAGAATGCTGCACTGCCCCTGCATTTGTCAGGATGGGTATTTTCAGTGTCCGAAAGATGGTCTTCGGTGGTTGCGGAAGCGGTCCGGTTTGGTCGACAGCCGCCTAGAGATCGGTTGTCAGTTCAAAGAGGGGACGGCCTCGGCCGAAACTGGGAAACGAGAGTGTCTGGCAAACGAGAGTTGAAGCTGATACTCGTTATAGTACCTGCGCGTGGCGGCAACCATCTCGATGTATTTGAGCGCAGTGACCATGGGGTCGAGCACGGTTACAGGGACGGCGCGGGCGACGGGTTCCAGAAGTCCTGACCAGAGCGTGCAGGCGAAGAAGACTGCGTCGGCGCCATCTTCTTCCAACGCGAGTCTGGCCTGTTCAACGCCATCCTCGCGGGCAGCGCGATCCATTTCTTCCACGACGATACGACGCAGCTCGGATTCATCCTGCTCGAACAGGCGCATGGCCATGTCGGGATCGGGATGGGCGAAGTGGGCCTCGCGCACTGAGGCCAGCCAGGGGGCCATGTTGTATCTGTGAACCAGGTGGTTCCAGGAGCCGCCGTTCTTTCGCCCGGCGATGATTGTTACGCGGCCCAGCGCGGGCGCGGTGTGGGCCAAGGCTTCGAAGGGGCCGGAGACGGGGATATTGACGAGTCTCTTGGCATCTTCGACGCCCGGGTCGGCACAACAGCCGATTGAAATACCATCGAACCCTTCCTTCTCGCCTTCCGTGACGGCATGAAGGAGTTGGTTTGTGAAATAGGCTGCGGGCGGCAGGTAGGGGGTCTTGGGAACATCCTTCAAGCTGCGAACAACGAGCTCGGTGTCCGGACAGGCGGCGGGCTGCAGGATGTTGTAGGTGTACTCGTCGTACATGTCGGTCCCGAGCGGGTTAATGTACAGGATTCGGGTTGTCATAGGACTGCTCCTTGCTGAGAACGGGTCCGCACTTTGGGCGGATCGGCTGCGATGACCAGTTAGAGTGAAGTTTAGTCCATTTCGACGTATGTAATCAAGTAGAAGGCGGTTGAAAGAGCTCGCGAAACCTGCTTCCATATCGTTGCCTGAACTCCGGCAGGAAGAAAGAGCCCAGACCGGTCAGCGCTGCGAGAGCGGCAAGGGCGTACATGCTGGCGTTCAGTCCAAAAACGTCGCCCAACATGCCGATAGGCGTTACGAAAAGGGCACCGATTCCCCAGACCATGCCCATCATCACTCCTGAGGCCATTGCCATGCGGTCCGGGGCCAGCTCCTGAGCCAAAACGGTGGCCACGGGCTGGCTGGCAAACAGGGCCATACCGGCGATGATCAGCATCAGGAGGCTCAGGACTCCGTCCGTTCTGACAAAGGCGAAGATTGACAGGGCGGAAAGCAGGAGCGAGATGACGATGACCCACGAGCCGGAGTAACGGTCGGACAGGTGGCCGCCAAGCAGTCCTCCCAGAGCGCCGAACAGTGAAAGCGCGGACAGGCCGAGGCCGCCGACGACGAGGGTGACGGCTCGACTGTCAACCAGAAAGATGGGTAGGAAGGTCCTGAACCCGCCCCAGATCGCAGCTCGGAAGGTCATGAGCACGGCAAGCAGAAGCAGCGGACCGACGAAGGTCTGGGCTGCGGAGGCAAGACGACTGCCTTGTTCGTCTTTCGATTGGGAAGCGGACGACTCCTTGGGAACGTCCACGCCGATGAAGTAATAGAGGGCGGCGGCGGCAATCAACCCGAACGGTATCATCAGGTAGGTGGACTCGAGTCCGAAGAGAGTGACGACGCCGACGCTGAGGAGGGGTCCGACGGCGATGCCGATGTTGCCGGCGAAGGCGAAGATGGACATGGCTGTGCCGTGGCGGCCACCGGACGCGGCGCGCACCATCATGGCGGCGTGGGGATGGAAGATGGCGTTGCTGAACCGTCCGAATACGACGCAAACCATGAGTAGGGTATAGGTCGGGGCGAGGCCGATAAAGCTCATGCCGAGCGCGGCGCCGATCATTCCGATAATCATGAACCAGGCGCGGGGGAAGCGGTCGACCAGCCAGCCGATGAAGGGCTGAACCGGCATGAGCATGAAGCTGGTGAGGGAGGTGAAGAATCCCACGTCGGTCAAGCTCAGGGACATTCTGTCGATGAGCAGGGGCCAGAGGGGAATGAGCGTGGCGTAG
>JAPPKT010000312.1 GCA_028819675.1 Caldilineaceae bacterium
ACTCTACACAGAATGAAGGTGTGCCGGGCGAACGGTTGTCTGGGCAACGATGTTGTGTTTGGCATGAACACGTGCGCGAGAGCCGGCGCAGGGGATGGTGGCGGAGTTGGCGCGTGTACAGGGAGACGAAGGTTGTGCGCTGCGCTGCCCCTGGGTCATCGGCATGGGAATCGGTGAAGCGGTCGGACAGCGGCGTCCCAAAACTGAATGGTGAGCATTATCGCACCGCGGCCGTGAACGCGCAAACTGGGTCAGGGGAATCGGGGTTCAAGCGCCGGCCGCCGCTGCGGTGCAGTACGTGCGGGGACGGAGGGGTAGAAGGCCTTCTTTTCAGGACAAATGTCTATTCTCAGGGGGCTGGGTCGTTTGGCTAGGAGGTCTGGGAATTGACGGGACGATGGTGGAGTCAGCTTGGCATATCTCGCGCTCATGGAAGGCATGGCCGGATCGCCTGCGCCCGCAGAAGAGGGTCCATGGTCTCAAGCTGTAGCCGGCGTCTGCCGGATTTGAAAGGGGATGAAATGAAGTTCAGTTCGATGGCCTCGAGAGCTGTGTCACAGAATGAGGTGTGCACTGGCGCCGGGGAAATTCCCCCAAAATGTATAAGATGGATCGGAACTGAAGCAAAAAGTCGCCTAAATCGGTCCATTTTAGCATGACAAAATCTGTACACCCCCACTATAATAGTTAAGAACAGTTGAAACAGCCTTCCGGCAGACGGTGTTCCAGTCTGTTCTCGCATTCTTCCGAAACAGGCCCAAAGGCTGGGCCGTCCTGAAAGCTTCCACTCCTGCAAATCATTCTCTTTCCGGTGGTATTCGCTAAGCGGAATCTATCGGCTTACCCATGTGCACGGTGAAGGAATCGCAGCCAGGGGCTGCCCGTCGCATTCCCGCCACTGTGAAGAAGGATGAGCCGCTGAAATCTGTCAAACGGAAAAACCAACTGCGAAGGACCAGGTGCCATGCAGCCGACGAAAGTCCGTACGTTTTTCTTTCCCGGGATCTTACGAAAAGCCCTGGTTTTGTTGTCGATGTTCATTCTCATCTTGTCGCAACGGGCCTCGGCACAACAGACAGCGACGGAATCTACGCCTGCTACCCCGTCGCTGACCGTGCAAGCCAGCGGCGGTTCGGTAGAGCTGTCCTGGGTGTCGGTTCCGGGTGCAACACGCTATGAGTTGTGGGTGTGGGACAGGATCAACGGCGGGCGGCAGATAGGCGGTGACAGCCTGACAGGCACGACCTACACCCACTCGACAGTAACGGAAGGGACGACATACTACTACGCCATCCGCGCCGTGAACGCTGCGGGCGCGACAAGCGCATGGTCAGGTTATGAATCGGTGACAACTGCTGCGGCCTCTGTCCCAACGACTGCGCCGTCTGCCCCATTACTGACCGCGCAGGCCGGCATCAGGACGGTCAATCTGTCCTGGGAGTCGGTGCTTGGCGCAGTACGCTATGAACTGTGGGCGTGGGATAGCGTCAACCGTTGGCGGCAGATAGGCGGAGACAGTCTGACGGGGACGGCCTACACTCACGTAGAAGTCACGGTAGGGACGGCGTACCATTATACGAGCCGCGCCGTGAACGCGGCGGGTGAGAAGAGTGCATGGTCAGAGTATGTGTCTGCAACGCCGCGGCAGGAGCAGCAACATACAGCAACACCTACGGCTACGCCGACGCCCACAGTAAGGACGCAGACACGGCAAGATCCGCAACATACAGCAACACCTACGGCTACACCGACAGCCACGCCGTTGCCTGCGCCGGTACTGTCCGCGCAGACGACGGCGAGCGGCGTGGAACTGAGCTGGACCGCCGTGACGGGCGCGGTCCGCTACGTACTGTGGGAATGGGGCAGCGCCAACGAATGGCGGCAGATTGGAGGAAATTCCCTGACCGGCACGTCCTTCACCCATGCCGACGTTGTCGCCGGGACGACCTACTGGTACGCTCTCCGCGCTTTGAACGCCTCCGGCCATGGAGGCGCGATTACGCCGTATCTGGCTGTTACGATTCCTGCTCAGTCGCAACAGCAGCAGGAAGCAACAGCCACGCCCACGGCAACGGTGGATGCTTCGACCGTTATTTCTCCAACAGTCGCGGAAAGAAATGCACTGGTAGCTCTCTATAACGCAACGGACGGCGCCAACTGGGAGAATAATGCCAACTGGCTGAGCGACCATCCCGTTGGTACCTGGTATGGCGTCGACACCGACGAAGATGGCTTCGTTTACCGTCTCGATCTCAGAGGAACTGATCAGGACGTAGGAAACAATCTGTATGGTTCAATTCCTTCAGAGCTCGGCCAGCTCTCCAGACTTGAGTACCTGGTCCTCAGAGGAAACAGGCTGTACGGTTCAATTCCCTCGGAGCTCGGCCAACTCTCCAAGCTCAAAAACCTGCAGTTGCAAAACAATGATCTCAGCGGGGCGCTCCCGTCCTCGCTGGGTAACCTGGCAAGTCTGGAAGGGATGTACCTCTCCGACAATAACCTCAGCGGGACGATCCCGTCCTCTCTGGGTAACCTTTCCAATCTGCAACACCTCGTTCTGGCGAAGAGCGAGCAGTTGAGCGGGTCGATCCCATCCTCGCTGGGCAACCTGACCAAACTGAAGAGATTGATGATCACCGAATCGAAAGTGAGCGGCCAGATCCCATCCTCGCTGGGCAACCTCGCCAGCCTTGAGGAACTGTATCTCATTAACAACCTGCTCGGTGGAGCCATACCGTCGGAATTGGGCAACCTTTCCCAACTGAAGTTTCTGAATCTTTCGGCCAACCTACTGAATGGATCAATCCCATCGGCGCTGAGCAACCTGTCCAATCTGCAGACACTGGACCTCGGCCTCAATCGCCTGACCGGGTCAATCCCGTCAGAGCTGGGCAGCCTGTCCAATCTGACATCTCTGACCCTCCACTACAATATGCTGAGCGGGTCAATCCCATCAGCCATATCCAACCTCCCCAAACTGGCATACCTGATCCTTACAGACAACCGGTTGAGCGGGACGGTTCCTTCGCATCTGAGCGGCCTTTCCACGCTGAAGCATCTGTTCCTTGACACCAATCGGTTCAGCGGGTCCATCCCTTCATCGCTGGGCAGCCTCTCCTCACTCAGTTGGCTGGCTCTCTCCGACAATCAGCTCACCGGGTCCATCCCTTCATCGCTTGGCAACCTCTCCTCTCTCATTTGGCTGCAGCTTGCCAACAATCAGCTGACTGGAGAAGTGCCGTCATCTCTGGCAGACCTGCCCAAGCTGAGCGGCCTGCATCTCGCAGGCAACGCGCTTACCGGATGCCTGCCTTCCGGTCTCAGAGACGTTCCCGTCAGTGATCTGGATGAAACCGGTCTGATATTCTGCGGGGACCCGACCCATACCCCAACCGCGACGCCAACGATCACCCCTACGCCAGATCCCAACGCGACCGCGACGCCCACCCCGACCCATACCGCGACGTCAACGATTACCCCTACCCCAACGATCACCCCTACGCCAACGGTAACCGCGACGCCAACGATCACCCCTACACCAGATCCCGACGCGACCGCGACACCCACACCAACCGTTACGCCTACGCCTACGGCCGACAACGAATCACCCCCTGTCAGTCCGGACAGAGCGGTGCTTGTCGCGTTCTACAACGCCACCGGAGGCCCCAACTGGACTCGAGACGGCAACTGGCTGAGCGACCTGCCCCTTAGTTCCTGGTATGGCGTTACAACAAACGCGGCCGGCCGCGTCACGGGCATCCTCTTAAACGTCAACAATATAACCGGCACGATTCCATCCGGACTGAGTCAGCTCACAAGTCTGGAGTCACTCTCGTTGGCTTCCAACAATCTGAGTGGAGCCATTCCTGGTGGACTGGGAACTCTCTCCAGCCTCACCAAGCTCGCTCTCCATGGAAATGACCTGACTGGGGGGATCCCAACGCAGCTGGGGAATCTCTCCGCATTGCAATCTCTCAACCTCGCACACAATGACTTGACCGGCTCCATCCCATCGCAGCTGGGAAACCTCACCAATCTGAAGTGGTTTTACCTCTATCATACCAAGGTTAGCGGGAGCATCCCGTCCCAACTGGGCAACCTTTCCAGCCTGGAGATCATGTACTTTACAAACAACGATCTGTCCGGTTCCATTCCTTCCGCGTTGGGCAACCTCTCAAACCTGAAGGCCCTCCGTCTTCATGGAAACGAGCTGAGCGGGAGCATCCCGTCCCAACTGGGGAACCTTTCAAACCTGGAAACCCTGCAACTTGCAAACAACGATCTGACCGGTTCTATTCCGTCGCAGTTGGGCAACCTTTCCAACCTTACGCGGCTGACTCTGTCGGGAAACCAGCTGACCGGTTGCATCCCTCAGGCTCTGCAGAACGTGGAGAGTAACGACTTGGGCAGCCTTGGCCTGTCCTACTGTCAATAGCCAAGCCATCTGCGCAAGACAGCAGCCGCCCTGTCCCGGAACTGCCGGGGCTGGGCGGTTTTTTGTTTGGGATCGAGGGCTCTGCCGGGGGGGGCAGGCGAAAGCTGCGGTCGCAGGTACTGCAGCAGTGGTGGGCAATGGAGGATGAGTGCATGGGTAGTACACTCAAACTGGTCGAGTGAACTACCGGAATCGGTAGTTTGAGGCGGGACAACCCCTGCGTGAATCGGTTAAGGTTTTGGGGCAGAAGCAGCACATTCGCCAGCTGTCGGACATCTCTATAGATAGACCAGCCTGGCTGCAGGGCGTTTTCGTCCGCAGGCATGAAATGGGCAGACCCCTGCCCTCTTCCAGGATGCACAGGGGAGATGGAACCGGGCAAGCCCATGATGCGTTCGGCCTGCTACGAACCGATGACGTCGATGGAAGCGCAGCACGATTACCCGGGAGAACGATCAATGAAGATTAGAGTCTTCGCCCAAGTCCTTGTCTTTGCACTGCTCATCGCCTCAGTGTCAAGACCCGCACTTGCTGAAAGTCCTCAGCCCAACCAGCATTCCACCGCATCGGACGGTACGCCCAGCCAGTGCGAGGCGGTGGAACCGGTTACGCCGGGCGACACCGTAACCGATGACCACTCAGACGTGTCCGCCGCGCACATAGACATTACCGAAGTCAACACCTCACTGTCCGGCGAGACATTGACAGTTGTATTTCATCTGCGAGATCTTCCGGAGAGCCTGACGTTCGACAGAAAAGGGCTTGGAGAAGACACAATGGAGTACAGCTGGCAGGTCGCAATCGATGTTGACAACGACCGGGAAACAGGCGACGGCGGGTTCGAATACCTGCTGTCGGCCTATCACATCACAGACCTGTCAGAAGGCAAGGATGAACTGTTCTCCCCAATCGGGGAGATCGTGGAGGCAAGCACCTGGGAAGTGCATCCCATGAGTTTTTCTTCAATTGAGGATGCCAGCGTTGAGATATCTGCCGAGGCGGACACGATAACGATCACGGGCCAAATACCAGGCATCACATCAGAATCGCGCCTCACATTCGAAACTTTCGATGCGCAGAGCGGCATCGATCATGTAACATGTCTTGCTCCATACAGGACCTACCTCGGACCCCTGCAGTGCGGGTCCGGCGGGGTAGCAATCACACCAGGCCAAACTGCAGTTGACCAGAGCGAAGACGCGAAGCAGGGGTATATCGATATAATCGAGGTCAGCTCCTCTTTGTCCGGGGAGACGCTGACAGTCGTATTCCATCTCAGAGACGTGCCGGAGACGCTGACGTTCAATCGATCGGGGATTCGGGAAAATCTGATGGAGTACAGCTGGGAGGCGCTCATCAATGTAGACAACGATATGGAGAATGGTGACGGCGGGTATGATTACCTTCTGTCCGCCTACCATATCGTGCGTCTGGTAGATAAAGGGAACAATTCGCAGGTGACCATAGAGGACCAGGCCAAGGCCAGCATCTGGACAATGGAACCGGGGCGTATCATGGCGCAGCAGGACGCCGGCCTTGAGGTGTCCGCCTCAGAGGACACGATCACGCTCACCGGTACGGTTCCCGGCATCACTTCGGAATCGCGTCTTTCATTCCGGACGTATGATTATGGTCTTGCCCATGACTCTGACTCGGTTGGATGCCTGCCTTCAACGGTGGGAGATCCAGCCCCCACCCCGTGTAGTTCCGTTGAGGTGCTAACGCCGGGCGACACCGTAACCGATGACGTCTCCGATGTGTCAGCCGCGCACATAGACATTACGGAGATCAACACCTCGCTGTCCGGGGAGACACTGACGACTGTATTTCATCTCAGAGATATTCCGGAGAGTCTGACCTTCGACAGGAAAGGTGTACCGGAGAATGCGCTGGAGTACAACTGGGAGGTGTCGATCGATGTGGAGGGCGATGGCAGGTACGAATACACCCTGGCCGCCAATCATTTTGTGCATCCTTCCAATCTTGGGAACGACAGAATCGCATCGATCGCAACGACGGGAATCGTGCAGGCCAATACCTGGGAGCGGGATCCGACTGGCGCTTCGATGCTCGCCGACGCCAGCATGGAGGTATCTACGCAAGACAAGACGATAACGCTCTCCGGCGATATTCCTGGGATCACGGCGGCGTCACGGCTTGCATTCGAGACCTACGACTATTTCGATGGCTCCGACGCAGTGGGGTGCCAGGCCTCCTCGCGCCCGAGCAGGTTTTCCAACGCCTGTACTCCGGTTGAGGGTGCGATTGTGCCGGGTGAGACGGTGACTGACGGCGTCTCAGACGACTTGGCCGCGCACATTGATATTACGGAGGTCAGTACCGCCCTGGTCGGTGAAACGCTTGCCGTGATATTCCAACTCAGGAACCTCCCGCACAGCCTGGTGTTTGACAGAACAGGCGTGGACAGGAGGGTCATTGAGTATTACTGGAGGGTACTGATCGATCTGGACCGCAACCCGGAAACAGGGACCGACGGGTTCGAATACGCGCTATCCGCCAGCCATGCAGTGCAGTCACATAGCGAAGGAAACAATGCGGCCGCATCGATCGGGAGCAAGATCCAGGCCGGTACCTGGAAGACGCATGGCGGCGATGGCTACATGCAGCATGGGGAGTCAATCGTAGTGGTCTCTGCCGATGCCAACACGATAACGCTTGTCGGGAACATCCCCGGAATCACGCCCGATGCCCGATTTGAGTTCGAGGCACACGACTTCCTTGAGGGTACCGAGCGAATCGGCTGTCTACTCTCGTCGCTATCGGGGAACGCCGAGTAGGAATTCGAATCGGTCCGCAGTCTGCTCTACCTTAGTTCGCATAGGTATTTCGCAATACGGTAGACATCAGCCTCCATATGCTCTTCAGCGCGCCGCACTGTCCAAACAGGAAGTGCGGCGCGGTCATTTCCGGCCTGCAGCGCCTGCGGGGAACTCGTCGATCAGGATGGAAGTGCTGCCAGAGCAGGAGTGCCCCGGCTAGTGGAGAGAATCTGACCGCTTGACAAAGTTGGCGGCTTCTGATTAACTCTCGCAATACCTATGTTGTAATTCCTTCGTACTTCTTCTTGACAGCCTGCATGGCGCGCGTACCGCGTGTGGGTCTTCACTTGAGGATACGCCCTACTTCGCCGCTTTCGTACTGTTGTAACGCAGTTTTTTCGATCGCAAAGATACCCACGGTTGATTCCCCTTTCAAGAGGTGCGTAGTTTCTGCTGATCTGAACCGGTGCAGGAACAATGGCAACAGCGAGCGTCGAAAAGCGATCGGGCGATGGCTTGAATGAAGGTCCCGCTACGAACCACTCGCAGCGCGCCAGCCAACGCAGCCACTTCCGCCGCGAGCTGGGACGGGCCTGGAAATACCGCGAACTCTACCTCCTCCTGCTCCCCGCCATCCTCTTCTTTG
>JAPPKT010000200.1 GCA_028819675.1 Caldilineaceae bacterium
AATTTATATATCTACCCCGCCGGTCTGGGGGGGGGCGCCGCAATGGGGCGGGCCCCGTGGGGGCGGCCCCCCCCCCCCCCCAACGCCCCCTCTCCTCCAATCCCCACCGCAGCGAGTGTGTGGCGATTTGACCTTGACGACCCGCTGCGACCGGGCTTCACCCCCCCACGTCCTGGCAGATTCCGAGTATGTGCCAGCGCAGGCAAGCCAGGCGAGGCAACGCCCATATCTACCCAACGTTCACCGCTATGGCCATCGCGAGCCCGCTATAGAAATACTGACGATACATTCCGCCCAGACAGACCGCACACAGTACTCACAGAACTTGGTTTAGCAGTTACAAGCCAGAAATAATCTATCCACCTTTGGCATGGTTTCCCGCCAGACCATCCCCTCTCCCAATGTGCACTGCAAACCAACGCGACATAACTTTGACACACCAGTTCGGACGAAAGTATACTTTTCCGTTAGGAAAGCCATCATCATGCCTGGGTTCCCCCTGGCTCAGCATGCGACCCAACGATAGGGCGGGCGGCACAATGCAGGACCTGAAGTCCCTGATCGCGAAATACGTAGACGAACCGGTTTGGGCCGTCGTAGGCGCCAGCAACGATAGGGCCAAATACGGCAATCGCATCTATCTGAAGCTGAAAGAGGCAGGCTACACCGTCTATCCGGTGAACCGCCGCGAGCAACTGATCGAAGGCGATACCGCCTACGCTAGCCTGACCGATCTGCCCGAACCGCCGGCGGTCATCAATATGGTCGTGCCGCCACCGGAAGCCCCTGCCGTAGTCGAACAGGCGAGAGCCGCTGGCGCACAAGCAATATGGTTCCAACCAGGCGCCGAAAGCCCCGTTGCTGCCCAGTGGGCACAGGATCACGGACTGGACGTCATCGAAGCCTGCATTCTGGTGCAACTCGCTTTGAGGCCCCGTCAAGAGCAAACCGAATCCGAACCGCCTGCATCGCACTCGCGCCCTGTCCCCTCCCCAGACCCTACATCCTCCACCCGTTGAAGCAATCTGGCGCACATTCGGGTGGAGGTCCCGCAGCTGAGCAGTCGTGAAGCCTTTGGATGTCAGCGTCCATTCTGAATCTGACGCGCACCTTCGACACCTGGGGCAAGTGGCCAGAAATACTGAAATCTGAACAAGGACAAAAAAATATGCGGTTGTCGAAACTCTTTTTCCAGACTCTGCGCGAAGCACCCGCCGACGCCGATGTTCTCAGCCATCAACTGATGCTGCGGGCCGGGCTGGTCCGGCAGGTAGGGGCCGGGATCTTCGAATACTTGCCCCTGGGGCTGCGCGTTAAGAAAAAAATCGAACAGATCATGCGTGAAGAAATGGACGCCATCGACGGACAGGAGATCGTCATGCCTGTCGTGCAGCCCGCTTCACTCTGGAAACGGACAGGGCGCTGGTACGAAATCGGCGACGACCTCGCCCGCCTTACCGATCGCGCCGGCCGGGAGCTGGTCCTGGCCATGACCCACGAAGAGGTGATCACGGAGCTGGCAGGCGGTGTCATCAACAGCTACCGCCAGTTGCCGGTCATGCTCTATCAGATTCAAACTAAATTCCGCGACGAACCCCGCCCTCGCGGCGGCCTGATTCGGGTGCGCGAGTTCACAATGAAGGACGGCTACTCCTTCCACCCCGACATCGCCAGCCTGGACGAATACTATCCGCTCGTCTACCAGGCCTACTTCAATATCTTTGGCCGCGCCGGCCTCGACGTCATTGCGGTCGAAAGCGATACAGGCATGATGGGCGGGACCATGGCCCACGAATTCATGGCCCTGACCGAGGTCGGAGAGGACACTCTGCTCCTCTGTGACGAATGCGGGTACAAGGCAAATCGCCAGGTCGCCACCTTCGTGAAGGCGGCCGAAGATAACCAGGCCGGAGAAGCCCCCCTTCCTCTGGAAGAGGTCGCTACCCCTGACGTAGATACTATCGCCGCACTCGCCGAATTCCTAAATGTCCCCGAGAGCCGCACCGCCAAGGCACTGTTCCTGGTGGCAACAATTGAGGAGGATGGCGAAGAAAAGGAAAAGTTCGTCTTCGTCGTTGTCCGCGGCGATATGGAGCTGAACGAAACCAAGCTGACGAACGCGTTGCAGGCCCGCCAGCTGCGCCCGGCTCAGACCGAAGAAATTCGAGCCGTCGGAGCTGAACCCGGCTACGGCTCTCCCGTTGGCATCAGCAGAGACGACGTCATCCTGGTCGTGGATGATCTGATTCCCGACAGCCCCAACTTGGTCGCAGGCGCCAATCGCGACGGCTGGCATCTCAGGAATGTCAACTGTGGAAGGGACTATGAGCCCGACCTGACCGTGGACGTGGTTGCAGCCGCCGGCGGCCACCCTTGCCCAAGCTGCCAGGCCCCCTTGCGGGCCGTACGCGGCGTGGAAGTGGGCAATATCTTCAAGCTGGGCACAAAATACAGCCAGGCAATGGACGCCACATTCCTCGACGAGGATGGCGGCAGCGCGCCAATGGTGATGGGCTGCTACGGTATCGGTTCAGGCCGCCTTATCGCCAGCGCCATCGAAACCAACAACGACGAGAACGGCATAATCTGGCCGATCACGATAGCGCCCCATCAACTCTATCTTGTCAGCCTGGCAACACGGCGCACGCCTGAAGTAACTGAAGCTGCCGATCGTGTCTACTATCTGCTGCAAGAGGCCGGTGTGGAGGTCCTGTATGACGACCGCGATGAGCGTGCCGGCGTCAAATTCAACGACGCCGATCTGTTGGGAATCCCTATCCGTCTCACAGTCGGCGCAAGGGGCGTAAAGAATGGTGTCGCAGAGCTCAAGCTGCGCAGCGGCGACGAAATCCGCGAACTGCCCCTCGACGATTTAGCCAATCAGATTCAGTCAGTCGTGGACGCCGAAACGGCCGCGGTGCTCGCCAAAGTCATAACCGAGCCTTTACAGTAGAGCCAACCAGTCCCGCAGCCGAAACGGCCGGCCCCAAAAATTGACTCCGCTTGCGATACCTGTTACCCTATACGGCGTGTCTTGACACGAATACGGCATCCATCGCAGTTCCACACAGAAAGGAGCGAACACCATGCGAATTAAGTTGCACGTCATCTCTGGTTGTTTCGCGTCTTTCGTGAGGAGATCCGCGCCTGACCGTTGAGTCAACGCTGAACTGCTTCCAAAACCGTGGACGCGTGTTTCGACCGCTCCACGGTTTTTTTGTTGCTTGAAGAAACCTTAGAGCGCACTGAAGAAATGAGACGCAAAGTCGCTAATTTCGTCGCCTGCAATCTCCGGAATCCAGAAAAAAACAGAATGGAGTATGAACCTTGATCACAATTCGCCCCTTTGAGACCAACGACCAAGACTACCGTCAAGCGGTCGAAATCATGAACGCCGTCTGGCCGGAATATCCCGATACAGTGGATGAGTGGAAGGAGTCAGATGAAAAACGCTCGAAACTGGTAAAGAGAGGTCGGTTCTTCGCCGAAATCGATGGCAAGCCCGTCGGCTATGCCAACTATAGCCAGTCACTGTGGATTAACCATCCTGGCAAGTTGTTTGTAGGCGTCGAAGTGCTCCCCGAGTTTCGCAAGCGCGGCGTCGGCGCCGCCCTGTGGGAGCATCTCTGCCAGGAAATCCAGCAGTTCGACCCCCTGCGCCTTCTCGCCCACACGCGCGAAGACTACGAGGAAGGAATCCAGTTCGCCAAAAAACTGGGATTTAACGAAGTCATGCGGGACTGGGAATCCCGTCTGGATCCTGCCAGCCTCGATCTTGACGAGTGGAGTCGCTATTCGCGGCAAGTCGCCGACCAAGGCATTGAGATCAAGACCGTCACGGATCTGGAGTCCGACCCAAACCGGGATCGAAAACTCTACGAACTGGAGTGGCTCATCGACCGCGACGTCCCTAGCCCGGAGCCCCCGTCCAAAGTGCCCTTTGATGAGTTTCAGAAGGTATGGGAGAGGACAAATCTGCTGCCCGACGCTTGGTTTGTCGCCGTTGACAACGGCGAATATGTGGGAATGACCAACCTCTGGACCAGCCAGGCCAATGCCAAACTGCTATATGTTGGGATAACCGGCGTGACCCGCTCCCATCGCAAGCGCGGCATTGCCATGGCTCTGAAAGTTCGTTCCGTCGAATTCGCCTTGCAAAATGGATACAATGAAATCCGAACTTGGAACGAGACCAACAATCAGGCAATGCTGGGAATCAACAACCGGCTCGGCTTCGTTCGGCAGCCCGCGCACATAGAATTCGTGAAAGTGATGCGCGAAGAGCGGCCCGAGGATGCCCATCTGAAAATCCAGGACACACCGCAGGAAGAGGAGAAGCAGGAGAACAGCTCCAATTGAAAACACCTCTTTCAGGACGGCCTTCCCACCGTCCTGAAAGAGGTCTCAAGCGAAAAAACTGTTCCGTAATGGCAAGGGCCGCGCGACGAGGCCCCCGCCTCTCAAACTCTGCCTCGCCAACCTACAACCGTTCCAGGACGGCTGTTAACAATGCTGTCAAACGCGGCACCACGATTCTGCCCGTTTCCATTACCTCTTCTTCGCTGGTCTCCTTGTCCGAGTCCAGCTGATCCACGGCCACATTTGTTATCGTGCTGATACCCAGTACCTCGATCCCGGCATGGACCGCCACCAGCGCCTCCGGTACCGTGCTCATCCCCACCGCGTCCGCCCCCACCAGGCGCAGATAGCGGACTTCCGCCGGCGTCTCAAAGTTTGGGCCCGCCAGAAAAGCATACACGCCTTGGCGCAGCTTGATTCCCAACTCCTGAGCCGAGTCCAGGGCCGCCTTGCGCAGTGCACGCGGATACGCGTGTGTCAATGACGGAAAACGCGTCCCAAACTCCGGCACATTCGGGCCGATTAGGGGATTGTGACCCGCCATGCCTACAAAGTTCAGGTGGTCTACGATCAACATCAGATCCCCTGCAAGGAAGGCGGGATTCACGCCGCCGGCAGCATTGGTCAGGATCAACCTGCCAACGCCCAGACGCCGCATCACTCGGATAGGAAAGGTAGTCTCCTCCGCCGTATAGCCCTCGTAGAAGTGGTTGCGACCCTGCATCACCACCACCGTCTGACCGGAAAGTTGGCCCACGATCAGTCGCCCCGCGTGCCCGGGTGCTGTGCTGGTCGAGAAATGCGGGATCTCCTCGTAGGAGACTGTTTCCGCCTCCTCGACCGCCTCGGCCAGCGAATTAAGCCCACTGCCGAGCACAAGGCCGATCGGCCCCCCTTCGGACGGGCGCAAATCCTGGCGGCCCGTCCGCGCACGCACGAACTCCGCCGCCCGGTCATAGTCTTCAGGTCCAAACTTGAGAGTCATTAAGTTTTCCGTAAACTGTCTAACCCCTTCTGACGAACGAAAGTTGCTCTGTACACTTCCTACTTCTGGCCTTCAGCATCGCCGTGATATCGTGAAGCCTCCTCCCCCGTCGTGTCCGGCGAGAGCTCCCGCCACCGAAAAAGATCTGCCCACTCATTCGGCCTGCCCTCTACCACGTCCGCGATCAGGTCCCCAAGTACCGGCCCGAACTTGAACCCGTGACCGCTCCCCCCTGTGGCGACGCTCAGTCCCTCCTTCTCCGGGTGGTGGTCGATCCAGAAATGCTCATCGAGCGTGTCGTTGTACAGACATCGTCGCGTATAAGTGATTTCAGCATCTAGTAGCGCTGGAAAAGTGTCCTTTAGGAATATGCGCAGTTCAGCGTGATCCTCTTCATGCACGATACGCTCATCGTGCTCCGGGTGAAGCGTCACCCCAACCCCGTGTCGTGAAACCTTGACGATTCCTTCACGCAACATCGGAAACCCGTACCAACCCGTGCGCGCAGTGTCGCCAAAGTAAACGACAAAGTCAGGCGCATGGAACGGCTCCGGATCTATCGGTTTCAGGTGAAATATCGGATGGCCGGTCGCCGTCATCACCGACTGTAATTCCGGCAACAGCCACGGCGTCCACGAACCTGCCGCGATCACCGTATGGTCGGAGTTGAATGTGGCTCCCTCACGCGTACGCATCCCCTGCACACGGATGCCATCCAGCAAGAGCTGATCCGCTGTCTGACCGGGCCGGACGTCGACCCCGACAGCCGCGGCATGTTCTGCCAGCTTGCCTACAACCCGCCCGCTTTCCGCGTAGCCCCCGCGCGCATTGTAAAAGCCGTCTACGTAGACCCCGGTTGACCACGCGGGAAACCGCCGCGATATCTCACCATCGGGAAGACGTTCTGGCCGCTGACCCTCCTCCAGCAACATTTTGTAACTGCTGCTTACGAACTCGTTGTCCGGCATCGGCCCTTTCGAGGCCGCCAGGACTCCTGTCTCATGGTACAGTGTCTCTCCGAACAACTCGTTCCAGCGATGGAAGCCTTCGATCGAACCAATCGCCATACGCGTGTACTGGCGGTTGCTGCCGTACTCCATCCGAACAACCTTGCTGACATCCGTCGATGCGGCCAAAGGATAGGGAAGAGGTCCGGGATCGATAAGGGTGACACTGTACCCCCGGCTTCGCAGTGACAAAGCCGTCGTTACACCGAATATCCCGGCCCCGACGACGAGAAAGTCAGACGAAGTGGCCATCCTGAGACTCCTTTCAGGCTACCTGTTCATATATCAGGGAACGCAACCAGAGGATCTCCCGCCCCTTGAGTTTCGTAGTTCCAGCCGTCTGCCCCTTCCCAAAGACCGCCAGAGGTATTCTATACCGTGAATTCGGATAGACGCGCCACGGCGCTCTTCGCGCCGGCATCCAACAGGCCGCCATCGCTGGTCGCCGTGATAAACCGAAAACCCTGACCCGCTCGCCTCAGTGCGTCCTCCACACTCCCCCCTGCGATGCCCGGAATCTTGCCCGTGTTTTCGCAGGCCTTCAGTACAGTCTCCAGCGCACGTGCATGCTCCTCCCGGTCGTCCATCTCGGACGGGTGAAAGCCCAGCGAAAGTGACAGGTCGCTCGGTCCGGTCCAGCAGCCGTCAATGCCCGGCGTACTGAGGATCGCCTCCGCGTTGCCTACTGCCTCCACACTTTCCAGCTGCACCGCCACAAACAGCTGCTCGTCTATCCAGTCTGCATAGTCCGCCCCGTACAATTTAGCACGGCCCCAGCCCCATGACCGCTTGCCCAGCGGCGGCAGCCGGCAGGAGTCGGCTGCAATTCGAGCCTGCTCAGCTGTATCGACCATTGGCACAATCATGCCCATCACACCTTCGTCCAGCAACCTGCCAATAAACGTGTAGTCATTGCGGGCCACGCGGGCCATCGGAACCGCAGAACCCCCGTGGATGGCCACAAGCGCGGCAATCGCACTGTCCTCGCCCCAAGACCCGTGCTGTCTGTCAATCATCACAAAATCAATCCCGCTTCTGCTCAACGACTCCGCATTCAGCGCCGACCCCATCGACAGCGCAAATCCGAAGGCGGGCTGGCCTGTCAGCATCTTGGCTTTGGCCGTATTTGGATTCACTATAACCCCCTCAGTTGGAAGAATGGAGGAACTCGCAGTGACACGCTCTATGATCAAGAAACTGGGTCTGTCCTTGAATTGGATGCAGGAGAATAAGCATTGAACCAAATGGGCGCCTGGAACGAAGTGTCATCCCGATAGTAGCTGTAGAATCCTGCTCTGTCAAAGAAATACGCGCCAGTACCTGCACTCTCGAACCCGATCGGTGGCGCCGATTCCCTGTTGCAACCCGACCTCCCTTGCCCTCAACTGTCGGAAAGCCGCAGTGACTCCCGACTCTATCCGCCTTAAGCCAAATTGGAAGAGCTTATGTTACAATGGCTCGAATCGGCGAACA
>JAPPKT010000455.1 GCA_028819675.1 Caldilineaceae bacterium
TGGAAGTGGCTGAGCGGGGGCCGGTCAGCGTAGGCGACCGGGTGGTTGTACTGCCGCAGTTTTCGTGCGGCCGCTGTCATCTCTGCATGAGCGGCGACTATATTTACTGCGAAGAGAGCCACGATTTCGCCGCGGTGCATGGTTCGATGGCCGGCGCGGGCACATTTGCCCACTACACGCTGAAGCCGGCGTGGCTTCTGCCGAGGCTGCCCGACGACGTGACCTATGCGGAGGCGACGATGGCTATTGATGGGATCGGCGCCTCCTTTGGCGGGTTCGAGGCCATTGGTGTCAACTCGCAGGACACGGTGCTGGTCACCGGGCTGGGGCCGGTTGGGCTGGGTGCAGTGGTGAACGCACGTTTTCGCAATGCGCGGGTGATCGGCGTCGAACCGGCGCCGTGGCGGGCCAACCGGGCGCTGGAGATGGGGGCGGAGGCGGTACTCGATCCCAACGACCCGGATATTCTGCGGAGAATCCGCGACCTGACAGAGGGCCGAGGTGTGGATTGTGCGGTCGACTGCTCCGGCCGCGTCGCAGCAGAGCGGCTATGCATTGACGCGACCCGCCGGCGGGGCCGCGTGGCTTTTGTCGGCGAATGCCGGGATGAGCTTACCATTACCGTCAGTTTCGACATGATCCGCAAAGGGTTGACCGTCGTCGGATCCTGGCTTTACAATATGGGCGACTACGCCAAAGTGATGAAGGTTATCCGGCAATCACCCCTCATCGATCTGCTGATCAGCCATCAGTTGCCGATGAGCCAGTTGCAGACAGGATTCGGACTGCTGGCACAGGGTGAAGCCGCCAAGATCGTGGTTGACCCCTGGGCATAGCGACAGGATGAGCCGTCGACCAGTCCACCAAGACTCACACAGTGAATTGGAGCAGAAGAACGATGGATCTCTCGATTTCGCCCAGTTTTCAAGGCAGTCTACTCGATACGTCGCCAGAGGCGTTTGGGCCGCTGCGCTCGTCGAGCGACGCTCTTTCCGACATGAAGGAGCTACGCTGGCGGTTTGAGCAGGATGGCTATTTGTACCTACCCGGCCTGCTGGATCGCAGCCTTGTCCTGGAGGCCCGGCTCGGGATGCTGAGGAAGCTGGAGGTTGCGGGCTGTCTGGACCCGGACTATCCCTTGGAGGAAGGCGTTGCCCACGCCGACTTTGAGAATGCATTCATGGTGGAGTTGACCAAGGACAACGCCCCTCTTCTCAAGCTGCTCTATGACGGGCCGATGATGGCGTTCTACGAACAGTTTCTGGGAGGGGAGGTGCGCCATTTCGACTATACCTGGTGCCGTTCGAAACCGCCGGGCGAGACAACTGCAACGCCGCCCCATTACGACATTGTCTTTATGGGGCGGGGAACACAGCGTCTGTACACGAGTTGGACGCCGCTGGGCGACATGCCCATCGAGATGGGCGGATTAATGATCCTGGAGAACTCCCATCGCTTTGAAGAGATCAAGGCAGACTACGGGACTTTGGACGTAGACGCTTACTGCACCAACTATCCGGATGCCGCTGAGATCGAATCGGGGGAGAAGCTGTGGCAAAATCCCAATGGCGGCGCCTATTCCCTGGATGCTATCGCCGCGCGGGCCGAATTAAAGAGTCGCTGGCTGACCACCGAATATGCGATGGGTGATCTGCTGGTGTTCAGCATGTACACGATGCATGCCAGCATGGACAACCAGACGAACCAGATCCGGCTCTCCACCGACACGCGCTACCAGCTGGCCTCGGAACCGGTGGACGAGCGGTGGATTGGGGACAATCCGATTGCCCACGGTTTGGAATCCAAGCGCGGTATGATCTGTTGATCCGCCGAATATAGCTAAACACATTGTCACAATCGGAAAGGCCGCGGGATGGCATCACTGCAGCAGGCGTTTTGGGAGATGGAAGTTTACGGCTTCACGCTGTTGGAGGGCGTTCTGAGTGGGGCGGAGGTGGAGGCTCTGCGCGCGTCGCTGGCAGGGTGGGCGGCGAAGCTCGGGGGCGAGCAGCGATTTCTGGGTCAGGCCGGGCACGTGAGCAACCTACCCGTACTTGAGCCGCTGTACCACCCGTTGATCGACCATCCGCGTACGCTGCCAGTGATCGAGTATGTTCTGGGGAAACAGATCATCCTGGGCAGCCTGAACGCGCGCATTGTCAGGCCAGGGGACCCGGTGCAGGGTCTACACAGCGATATCCGCGCCGATCTGTTGAATATGGGCTCGCCGGTGATGGTCAATACGGTCTGGCTGCTGGACGACTTCACGTCGGAAAACGGGGGCACGCGCATCGTGCCCGGCTCGCATCGGAGCGGGATGGCCGGGCCGCCGGAGGGGATGGACGTGAAGCATGTCCACCAGCTGGTTGCGCCGGCGGGCAGTGTCCTTGTTTTCAACGGCCAGTGCTGGCACGGTGGCGGGGCCAACCAGACGTCGACCGACCGCCATGCGCTGTTCGGCCACTACCGCAAGAGCGCGCTGATCTTCCAGGTCGATCCTCACGACGGTTTCCAGGAGGGCTGGCTGGACGATCTGTCGCCCCGCCAGCGCGAGTTGCTGCGCATGGACAACGGCCTGGCCGCGCCCCACGCGGCGGATAGCCATCTGCGCGTTTCGTTTTCGCGCGGTAAGAAGAGGGATTGACGTTTCCGACAGCGAAAGTCAAGAGCGGTATGAAAGAGAGGGTGCCTAGCCCGTCTTTGCACTATTTGCTGGGCAGGTCACTCTGGATATCGTATTGCGTCGTCAGAGTAGAAATCTCTGTACGCGGACGGATGTGGAGCGAAGTCCTATTGGCGTTTTCCGAACCTCTTTGATTTCTTCCGTGTAAAGTCTCTTGCTATGGGACGGCTGGCATTTCTACGTCCTGCCAAGCATCCTCCTCTTCCGGCTCGAACCGCTCCAATTCTCCTAATCCAGAGACCAACTGACGGCCCTCGTCGAGGTTCTTCAACTCGCCGAGGCTGATGAGCTGCACGAGCGCGTTGCCGATTACGGTGGCTTCGCTGGGACCGGCCAGGACGGGGATGCCGGTGGCGTCGGCGGTGAGCTGGTTGAGGAGCTGGTTGCGGGAGCCGCCGCCAACTACGTGAATAACCTCGAGCGGCCGTCCTGTCAGGGTCTGCAACTCCTGGAGAACATCGCGGTAGGCCAGGGCCAGGCTTTCGAATACGCAGCGGGCGATGTCGGCGTCACTCTGCGGAAGAGGCTGGCCGCTCTGTTGGCAAAAGGCTTGGATGTGGGCGGGGTGGTCGCCAGGTGGTAGGAAACGGTCGTCGTTGGGATCGACGAAGGAGCGCAGGGGCTCGGCCGCCTCTGCGAGCGAGACCAATTCCGGGTAGGTGTAGGACCGGCCTTGCTGTTCCCAGGTAGACCGGCACTGCTGCAGGAGCCACAGGCCCATCACGTTTTTGAGCAAGCGGAATGTTCCGTATACGCCGCCTTCGTTGGTGGCGTTGACGGCGAGGGCGGCATCATTTACGACGGGCTGCGCTTCTTCCAGACCGACGAGACTCCAGGTGCCGCTGCTGATATAGGCGAAGTTTTCGGTCTGAGCAGGGACGCCGGCGACTGCACTGCCTGTGTCGTGACAGGCAGGTGCGATGACAGGGATGTCATCAAAGGTCCCGAGGCGAGTTCCCGGCTGCACGACCTCCGGGAAGAGGTCTAGAGGGATTGCGAGCGTGTCCAGGAGTTCGCCGGCCCAGGAGCGGGTGAAGGGGTTGAGCATCTGGGTGGTGGTGGCGTTGCTGAATTCGCACACCTGGGCGCCACTCAACCAGAAGTTGAGCAGATCGGGAACGGTGAGGAATCGGGCTGCGATCTGCAACTGGGGCGAACGAGTTTCTATGAGGCTCATCATCTGGTAAAGGGTATTGATGGCCATGAACTGGATTCCGGTCTGCGCGAAAACCTCTGCCTTGGGAACGCGGGCGAAGACGGCGTCGAGCATCCCCTCGGTGCGACTGTCGCGGTAGCAGACGGGGTTGCCGATGAGATTGTTGTTGCGGTCGAGGAGGCCGAAGTCGACGCCCCAAGTGTCGACGGCGAGGCTGGCGGGGGGTCCGGCGGTGTGGGCCCTGCTGCGGCTAATGCCGGCCTGCACCTCTCGCCAGAGGTGGAGAATGTCCCATTGGAGGACGCCGTTGACGGTCAGCGCGTAGTTGGGAAAGCGATGGACCTCTTCCAGCTGCAGGCCGGAGCCATCGAAGTGCACTGCCATCACCCGGCCGGACTCGGCGCCGATATCGATGGCGAGAACGGTGATGTGTCTCTCTGTCATTTGTCATCCAGTTCCGTTTTTGCCTGACTGGGGGCAGACGGTCATCCGCTGTGATGGAGTGCGTTGTCAGTCGCGCAGCGACTGTACATCCTTCTCGTACTGCCTGATTTCCTGCATAAAGGCCATGCCCACGGGCACATCCTGCTGTAGACAGTGGTAGTCCCATACGGCCGCGTGGGGCATGGCCTTCAACTCTTCCATCAGCGCCAGGCGGGTGGTGTAATCGGCATTGCGTTCGATCTCCTGCATCGTTTCCCTTGGCTCCAGCAGGGCCAGCAGGAGGGCTCGCAGCGAATTGCGTGTGCCGATGGCCCAGGCGGCCACGCGGTTGATGCTGGCGTCGAAGAAGTCCAAGCCAATGTGCACGCGGTCGAGATGGTCCCCGCGCACGATCTCCTGCATGATCGCCTGCAGCTCGTCGCTGAAGGTGACGACATGGTCGCTGTCCCAGCGTACGCCGCGGCTCACATGGAGGACCAGCTCCGATACGAAGAGCAGACAGGCAGATATCTTATCGGAGATGACCTCGGTCGGGTGAAAGTGGCCGGCGTCGAGGCAGAGGGCCTGGCCGTTCTGCGCAGCATAGCCCAGATAGAATTCGTGTGAGCCGACGACGTAACTCTCTGAACCGAGGCCGAAGAGTTTACATTCGATGGCGTCGCGGTTGTGGCTGGGATCGATTTCCTTCTCGAATATCTGGTCCAAGGCATCTTTCAGGAGCCGGCGGGGCGTTGTGCGATCGCTAGGCGTGTCTTTGAGGCCGTCGGGGATCCAGATATTTGTCATTGCGGGCGTGCCCAGCTCTTTGCCGAAGAAGCTGCCGATCTCGCGGCAGGCGATGCAGTGCTGGATCCAGAACTGGCGGATGTCGTTGTCGTAGGAGGCCAGGGTGAAGCCATCTTCGGCCAGAGGGTGGGAGAATAGCGTGGGGTTGAAGTCGATGCCGCGGCCGTTTTCTTTGGCCCAGTCTGCCCAGCCCTGAAAGTGGCGCGGCTCGATCTCGTTGCGGGCCGGCTTTTCATCGGTATCGGGGTACATGGCGTGAAGATTGAGGCGGTGATTGCCGGGGATGATGCTGTAGGCGATGTCCAAATCGCTGCGCAGCTCGTCCACGGTGCGGGCGCGGCCGGGATAGTTGCCGGTGGCCATGAGGCCGCCGCCCAGGCCCCGGCCCGGTTCTTCAAAGCCGAGGACGTCGTCGCCCTGCCAGCAGTGGAGGCTGATGGGGACGCCGCGCAGCGTTGCCAGGGCCTGCTCCGTGTCCACGCCGATGGCCGCGTACCGTTCCTGGGCGAGGGCGTATGCGTCTTCGATTTGTCTTGATGTCGTAGCGAAGTTCATCAGGTTACTCCATATTGGCGGGGACGTTAGTGCTATAGGTTTGGCCCTGGGGCAGGGCACCGCGCAGGTGGGGCGAGTCTTGTGCGGGGGCGTACTTAGCGGATTTTCTTGTACAGTTCATAGTGCTTTGCATCACGCGGTTCTGGGTCAATTGAATGTACATGGCAGCGACAGGCTCGGTTCATCGCTTAGCAACGGGCGCTTCTCAGGGGACGCTGCGGCCAAGTAGCGGCTGAGGCGAGAATTTTGCCAGATACGGTTGGCGCAGGAGGGCACATTGCGGCGCTATTGGCAGAGGCACTTTGCCGTATACGGCAATTCGATTGTATACCTATTCTCTCTCAGCCCTCAGCAGTCATGACAAAAGAGGGCATAAATCCGGTTCAGCAATGCGCGCGCCGGTACCGGACATTGAGGGGGAAGCCGCTCCAGCCTGTGTTGTGGTGAAACGGCTGCGGTGAAGAGTTCGAAATTCGCCGATCGGCCATCCTCCTCAGGGCTGGTCTTCCACCGCTACTTCTACTTTGAAGTGATTGCGCAGGTCTTTGAGAAGGCGGGCGCTGACGTTGCAGTATTCGTTGGGGAAGGTGAGCTGGTGACGGGAGCCATTTGTCTCCAAGACGACGACGAACTGATCCCGACCCCTTGGATCGCGCACTGCCTCGAAAATCTCCCTCAGCCGGTACTTGTCGCGGTTGAATTGACCGGAGCGGCTGAAGGTTATGCGCAGGAGCTGGCGTCCGTTCTCGGCATGTGGGGCGGATTTTGCTGCTTCAGAATCTGTCACATGGGCGGCGCCGCCGGGCCCTCCGTTGAACATTGTAGGCTGCACTTCGGGTGAAGGCTGGTCGGAAACCTGGACTCCCTGGTCCAGATCCTCGCCTGTCTCCGGTTCTTCGGCTGCGATGTCCCTGCCTTCTTGTTCGGCGGGGGCGGCGGACAAGGGTGAGGCGGCGTCCTCCCCTCCGTTCTGCGCCAGCACGCCAGGGGCGAGACCAGATGGTTCAGGATGTCCCTCAGAGGTTGCGGCGCCTTCCACCATGTCGGTTGCCGTTTCCTCCTTGGGTTCCACCGCCGGTCCGCCCGGGATTTCGGCATCGAAGGGAGGCGGCGTCATGCCCGTGGGCGGCTCGCCTGGCAGGAAATCATCAGGCGGCGGCATGTGTTCCAAGTCGTTCCCGTTTGACCATGCGCCTGGCGCAGCGTTCCAACCGCCACCGACCTCGGTCTGGTTCTGGTCGGGCTTTGCCTGCCCGATTTCAATTGAGGTATGCAGCGAATCCACCAGGACGCTTGTGCGCGCGCCGCGGGTCTGGGCCTTTCCCTTGACCTGCACAACCCGCTCCTCTTGCAGGTCTTCTTTGCACTTTTCGTAGACTTCGGGGAATAGGACGGCTTCGCACTGGCCTTGCATATCCTCCAGTTGGACAAAGGCCATCTTGTCGCCCTTTTTGGTCACCGTGGTGCGGATCGAGGCCACCATTCCGACCAACGACACGTTTTTGCCATCGTGTCTCTCGTCCAGTTCCGGGCAAGGACAGGTGGTAAATCGACTCAGGTCCAGGTTCAACTGCTGCACGGGATGGCTGCTGACATAGACGCCAAGGAGATCCTTTTCCCACTCGAACCGTTCCCGGTCACTGGTTTTGGCTCCGGCGGCCGCCTCGTACTCCGGCAGCCGAATCGGAAACTGCTCCGGCTGGGCTTCGCCTTCGGGGCCGGCGAACAGATCGAACATCGACAGCTGGCCGGTCTCTCTGGCGCTGTGGGTGGCGGCAGAACGGGCGATACACTGATCGATAACATCAAGAAGCTGGTGACGGAGCTGTCCCTTTCCCTGTTCGGACTGCCGGCCAAAGCGGTCGAAAGCGCCGACTTTGATCAGGCATTCTAGGGAGCGTTTGTTCACCTGCCGGAGGTCAACGCGGTCGCAGAGGTCCTCGAGGTTAGTGAAGGGGCCGCCTTCGGCGCGGGCATCCAGAATAGCCTGCACCGGGCCGACGCCGACATTCTTTACGGCGGCCATGCCAAAGCGAATGGCAGACCCTGCGCTTATGGGAAATTCGTATGCCAGGGTCGGGTCTTTGGGCAACGTGTCCTGCTCGGCGTCTTCGGGCAGATCCTGGATGGCGAAATCCAGGCCGCTGTGGTTCACGTCGGGCGGTAGCACGTGAATGCCCATACGCCGGCATTCC
>JAPPKT010000365.1 GCA_028819675.1 Caldilineaceae bacterium
TGTGTTCGGGCTGTCCGCGGCCTCGATCTCGCGGCGCATCCGCGCCGCGGCCGCGGTGGCGGGCCTGGGGCAGGGCTTTTCCGGGCATTCGGGACGCGTGGGCATGGCAAGGCGCATGGCCGCGGCCGGCGCGCCGACGCATGAGATTATGGCGCAGGGACGCTGGAAAACGGCGAGGATGGTCGAGGTCTACACGCGCTCGGAGGAGGCCGGACGCGCCGCCAAGTGGCTGGCGTAGGGGCGGCGCGCATGCAATTTGGCCGCTTTCAAGTCCGAACTCGCTAAGCAGGCGCAACGAGCCGGAATTCCGGCGTACCCGGACGGACGGCCATCAGTAACTGCAAAATGGTGGCAGCCTTTTCGGCACGCTAGCGACGGTCAGCTGCACGGAGCGTGAGGCTGTACACGGAACAGCCAAGTCGGAGGCCCGTGTCATTCATAACGCTATTGCGGCTGAGTTCTGGCGTTGTGATTTGAATGTGAATTGATTTTTGGTATTGGTGGGGCTTTGATTGACTACACGAAAATCATATGCTGCCAACCTCAATGCTCGAGCTGTCGGCACTTCTAATCTCGCGTCACGGCATTATCCGCACACGGACACAATTAACGACACGGGGCTGGCTGCGGCACAGGCTCAATGCTGGCATGGTCCTCCTGGCTGTCTGCATGTGTGTCTATCCTCTCCGCCGCCGTACTGAAGTCGGCAGGGGGCACCAACTTCGAAGGCTTTGCGCTTAGTCTCGTGGCTCGATAACCTCCAGACGCTGCCGTCGGACCGCTCTTCGATCCGCTCGTGCGCTCTCTCAATGATGATGTACGCGCAGTGTGCTGGCTGCTGTTTACCTTATCCTTTGGCGATCCGGACTTCGTGTGCTTTCTCCGATTTGTCCGGCTGGCGCTGTAGCTGGAACTTTTCAGTCAGTATGCTGGCGTGCTGTGCGCTCGTGTCCGCCCTGTCTTTTGCCATGATAATCCCCTGATCCTCAACCATAATCGGCAATTGTGAACTATGAGCCGCAAAAGGGTAGACCCAAGCTGGCCAGATCGTTTCTTGCCGCCATATCACGCAGTACAGCAGGCACGCACCCGCTAAACTGATTTCCACCCAAACGCAACTCCGTTAGGTAGACGGAGTTGCCCACTTCCGCTGGTATCGACCCACTCAACCGGTTGTCGTTGAGATACAGCCAGTGAAGGTTGGCGAGATTACCCAATTCAGAGGGGATGCTACCGCTCAACCGGTTGTTGGCGAGGCCTAAGTATCTCAGACTGGCAAGGTTGCCCAATTCCGGGGGGATACTGCCGCTCAATTGATTGTTGCGGAGCAACAGTTTGTCCAGGCGGTTGAGGTTTCCCAGTTCTGATGGTATCGACCCGGTCAACTGATTGTTGAGGAGATCTAGATCTGTCAGGTTGGTGAGATTGCCGAGTTCCGCAGGGATCTTACCGCTAAACTGGTTGTGGCCGATGCGCAACCAGTACAGTTGGGTGAGATTTCCTAATTCCGGCGGAATCGAACCGCTCAGCTGGTTATCAAAGAGCTGCAGGTGTGTCAGGTTGGCAAGGTTGCCCAGCTCCGACGGGATACTGCCGCTCAGGCGGTTGCTGTAGAGCCCCAGATTTGTCAGGTTGGTAAGCTTGCTTAGTTCCGCGGGAATACTGCCGCTCAACCGGTTGTGAATGAGCGTCAGATCTGTCAGGTTGGCGAGGCCCCCTAGTTCCGCGGGGATCCCGCCGCTCAACTGCGTATTGTAAAGCCACAGACGTGTCAGGTTGGCAAGGTTGCCCAGTTCTGGTGGGATCGATCCTCTCAACCGGCTGTTGTAGAGCCTCAGATCTGTCAGGTTGGCGAGGTTGCCCAGTTCTGGTGGGATCGTACCGCCTAAACCGTTGTCGGAGAGCGATAGATGTGTGACCCGACCGTGGCTGTCTGTGTTGACACCATACCACTGCCGAAGCGGCTTGTCGCTCAACCAGTTGGTGTTATCGTACCAGCGCGGGCCGTTCGTGGCGTTGTAGAGTGCCACCAGCGCTTCCCTTTCCGTGGTTGCCGCCGCTGGAGAGGGCGTGATAGTTGGCGTCACGGTGACCGTAGGCGTGGGTGTGGTAGTAGGCGTCAATGCCGACCCGTCGGAAACGATCGCGTTGGCGTACTCCGACCAAGCGCTGGCTGTGCCGCCGGCGTCCACGGCACGGACCGCGTACCAGTAGGTCGTGCCGGCCGCAAGCCCACCATGCGTGTAGGCGGTACTTGTCAAGCTACCATCGTCCAGGCGTTGCCAGCCGGTGACGCTGTTCTGCCAGGCCCAGAGCTCGTACCTGACCGCACCGGTCACCGCCGTCCAACTGAGTTCCACCGCGCCCGCGGCCGCCACCGCACTCAGCAACGGTTTGGCGTGCACGAAGGTCGCGGCATCCGGTGTCGAAGTTGGCGTCAACGTCGCCGCTATCTGCGTCGATTCTGTCGGCGTGGGCGCTGGCACTAATGTCGAAGTAGAGGTTGGCGTCGGCGTGACTGTCAACGCCGGCATCTGTGTTTCTGACACAGTCGCGTTGGCGTACTCCGACCAGGCGCTGGTTGCGCCGGCGGTATCCACGGCGCGAACCGCGTACCAGTAGGTCGTGCCGGCCGCAAGCCCGCCATGCGTGTAGGCGGTGCTTGTCAAGCTACCGTCATCCAGGCGTTGCCAGCCGGTGACGCTGTCCCAGGCCCAAAGCTCGTACCTGACCGCACCGGTTACCTCCGTCCAACTGAGTTCCACCGTGTTCGTCCCTGTGGACATCGCGGTCAACGCCGGTATCTCCAAAGTCTCGGAGGTCTCCGTCTGTGCGTATGTTTCGCTGTCCGGATAGAAGGAGAGGGAAGCAAGCGCGGCAACTATGGCGACCAGAAGAAGGAAGGCTAGCGGTCTCTCGGTTCGAATATGCATTCTGTTCTTCAAGAGGGGGTTCTCCTGTAACCATCGAGAAAAGCCCATAACTCCAGGCTGGCAGTGGTTATTCCACATATTGCGCATAGATTACCTCCTTTCCGTGCATGGGGGCGCGATGTCGTTGCTGGGATTGGACGGTCGCACTCTCCCTCTGGATGTCGAAACGCGAACGATCCAGTTCCCGGTGAATCTTTCCCATATATGATCCTTTCGTCGTCCTCGTGTTCTCGACGATTGCAAACTCAGTTTAAGTCGAGCAAATACACTAGAGCCATGCCAATCGGGAGCCATAGAAGCCAAGCCAGACAACTCGATGATTTTCGCCTCTGTTTTGGCGTCTTATATGTCTTGTTCTTTTGTCTGGGCGTGTACGCTGGGGTGTAAGTGGAAGTGTTATAGGTTTTGGAGCCATACTTCTTGTCTTCTTCTTCCTCCGGGTAGATCCAGTAGCTGAACGCCTCTCTTTTCGCGATGAAGGTATTGCATGCCTCGAGCTCTTCTGCGAGATCGGTAAAATTTGCGCCCTTTTTCCCTACCCAGTCTCGAATTACCGTAGCAAGTTCATGGCGCGGCTTGCATAAGGCCGTAAGATCGTGTCCTTGGACCTCTTCGCCTGAAGGGTAGTTGGGCCAGGCCCAGTGATGACCTTCTACGGCCTTTCGTAATCCGCAGAATTGGCATTTGCCTTGAGAACGAGCTATTGCCAGTCTTTTGGCTTTTGGGAAATTTCCACCATACGCATCGTCCTTGAACGCGGGCATGACGACATCTCCTTGGCAGCGGCAGGTTGGACGTGACGTTCAGTATTCAGTTGTTGATTACAGGTAGGTTTTGCGGGCGCGACCAATGGGCAGCGGGATGCCGTTAGGAGTCGAATAAGATATAGATAGTGGCAGAAGGTGAGAGGAGGGGCTATCCCAGGGGCAAGGGGTGTGTGATTCTGAATCCCTGGTCTGGAATACATGGTGGTGCCCCCTTGATGGAAACAGAGCAATGGACGCCACCACAGCGATTCCACGATTCTATTAGTCCAGCAAGGGGACGCAATGCGCCCTCTTGCGCTTAGTTTCCTCCAGACTAATATAGTCGAATCGCTGTGGTGACCCTATGCTACTACAGAATTGGGGCAGGAATCAAAGAGGAGGAAGGTGTTTGAATTCCCAGATAGGAGCAGTGTCCGAAGCCAGAAATACGAACGGGAATGTCGACCAGCTTCTTAAATGCCCGGAAACGAAGACGGGGCTACGCCTGGCGGGGCACCGGCATAGGGATCTACGACGCTGATCCTTCTCTCATGGCAAACCGGGAAAGCTACCTTTCGACCCGCTGAGCGCCGTCTTGAGCCGAGGAATAGGAGCTTCAAGTATTGTAAAACCTTGGAAAAGGCATCGTAGAGTATGGAAGTAAACAATGTCAGCGACTAAACCGACGGCACTGGGCGCGGGTGAGTTGGCAGGTGCTTGGCCGCGATGGCTGGCTGCTGTTTCCCTTATCCTCAGGCGCTCCGGACTTCGTGTGCTTTCTCCGGTCAACCGACTTGTGCTGCAGCTGGCGCTTGTCAGCCGGTAGACAAGGTGCTGTGCGCTGGGTCCGCCTTACTTGATTGTAGAACATATAACCCGTAATATAGTTATGTGTTTATCGTTGGGGTATCAAGTCAATTGCTGCAGTTGCGTGACAATTTTCAGCGATACAGATCGTTGAAACCCATGTAGGTCAACAGAGAAGAAGCAGTAGCAATAATGAAACACGACGCGTTTTTCCGCCGGCATCCGGTGTTCAGGGGCGAGGAGTTGGCTGAGCATCTCAGCTCCAGCGGCCGAGTCGGTGACCGGATGCAGGAGTCTTTGGTTGCATATCACACCAGGACTGGACGGCTGGTCCGTATTCGACGCGGACTGTTCGCAGTGATTCCGCCGGAAGCCGACGGCGACACCTATCCGATAGACCCCTACCTGGTAGCTTCCAAGCTTACGCCGGACTCCGTCCTGTCTCACCACACGGCGCTGGAGTTCCATGGGCGCGCATACTCGGTCTGGCGACAGTTCACATATCTGTCGTCGCGTCCGTTGGATACGTTTACGTTCCGCTCCCAAGTCTATCGGGGAACCCGATTTCCGGAGGCGCTTGTGCATTCGGGCGAGGAGAACTTCGGTGTGTTGACGATGGAGCGCGCCGGACTGTCTTTGCGGGTCACCAGTCTTGAACGAACCTTCGTGGATGTTCTGGACCGCCCGCTGTTAGCCGGAGGCTGGGAGGAGGTATGGCGTTCTCTGGAGTCGATAGAGTTCTTCAACCTTGACAGGATCGTGGAGTACGTTCTTCTACTTGGGAATGCGACCACAGCTGCGAAAGTGGGCTTTTATCTGGACCAGCATCGCGAAGCATTGATGGTCGAGGCACGCCATATCTCTGAACTACAGGAGGAACGTCCCCGGCAACCCCACTACGCCGACCGGAGAAGCGGTGGGGAAGGGACCTTCGTAGCCGCATGGAACCTGGTCGTCCCGACAGAGGTGGCCGAACGATCCTGGGAGGAGATGAGATGAGGGTCTCAGCCGAGAGGCTGGCCGCAGATGCAGCGGCGACAGGATTCCGATCAGACATGCTTGAGAAGGCGATCCGTCTACTGGGACTGCTTGACGTCATGTGCAATCATCCATTTTTGAAGGGAAAGCTCGCACTCAAAGGCGGGATTGCATTAAATCTCTTCGTGTTCGATGTGCCGAGGTTGTCCGTCGATATCGACCTGAACTATGTGGGCAACGAAAGCAGAGAGGCGATGCTGGAGGAACGCCCCAGGCTTGAGGAGGCAATACAGGCGGTCTTCAGCCGGGAGGATTTCAGCATCAGGCGTATTCCCCAGGAGCACGCAGGAGGAAAATGGTCGCTTCGCTATGCGGCGGCTTCGGGACAGAGCGGCAGGATCGATGTTGATATCAACTACATGTATCGCGTGCCTCTGTGGCCTGTCACCATGATGGATTCCCGTCCTCTCAGCAGCTGGCGGGTATCCGACATACCGGTGGTGGATATTCATGAGCTGGCTGCGGGGAAGCTCACAGCGTTATTGGCCCGGCGGCGGGCCAGAGACCTGTTCGATAGCCGTCTGGTCTTTGCCATTGATGAGATCGATCTTGTAAGGCTCAGAACCGCATTTGTCGTATATGGTGCGATGGCTCGGAAAGACTGGCGCACAGTTTCGATAGAAGACGCGGCGTTTGATCCGACTGAACTAGCCAGTCAACTCGTACCTTCTCTACGTCTTAACGGCATCCGGGGTCTTGAAGCGACCAGCTACGGCAAGGCTCTTGTCGAAGAGTGCCAGACGGAACTGTCCAAGCTGCTGCCCTTCAGCAGGTCGGAATTGGCTTTCCTGGACCTCCTGCTTGAAGAAGGGAAGATCGATGCGACGCTCCTGACCTCAGACTCTGCGCTACAAGAAAGAATCCAGGACCAGCCTCTACTTGAATGGAAAGCCCGGCATGTGAGAAGTCAAAATAGACGATAGGAGTATGGTTCAGAGAAGTTCGAACATGGCGTTCAGGTTAGAGGCGAGGGGGCAGATGTCGTAGTGGGGGTTGATGACGGCCTGCGCAGGTTGGAAGCTATGGCGTTTCAGGGCAGTCGGCGCCTGTGGCTAGGGGTTGGGGACGGTAGCAGGCACGGGCTTGGCGGCCGCCGTCAGGCGGGACTTCCTGGCAGCTGACTTGATCGATGCGGCGGCGTATCGGTCAGATTTCCCATTATGACTGCCGGGGCGCCTTCCACAGCCGAACCATGAAGCGATCATCTCCCTCCACCAGGTCCGGCTCCGTGCCATTGTGGCGCCGCATCGATTCGATGATCCGGTTGCGGACTCCCATTCCGTAGTGCTCTATGTAGCGGTAGTCGCGGAGGATCTCCTTGAGCAGCTCGTTGCGGGCCACACGAACCACGCCTTCTTTCATCTTCTCCACCGTGACACCGTTTGGAAGGCGACCCGGCGAAATCACTTCGAAACGATCCCGGTATAGCGAGACCTCGATGTCGGTCCCCTCGCGCGCGTAGTCGCGATGCGCCACCGCGTTCACTACCGCCTCTCGCACCGCGTCAAGAGGGAAGGACTTCTTGCGGATTCGACGAGCTCCTTCGAGGTAGGCGACGCTTCCCATGTTGCGCTTTATGAAGTCCACCGTGCGGTCGATCACGCCCCTTTCCACCACATCACCATTCTCTGAGACTCGCGGCGTCAGGGGTCCTCGAATCCGCTCTTCATCGACCGTGTTGTATTCCTTTTCGAGACCGGGAAACGCCACCGCAGTCACGCCGGCCTGCGGAAGACGGCGGTTTGGGTTCTTGCCGAACAGCAGGAGCCCCGCGACCGATGCGCCGACGCCAGCTCCCGCTTGAACCAGCAGGTCCGAGTTAAACAGGAGCCGCCGCCTGTTCTCAAGGTCCGTCCGGGCCGGCAGTGGGCGCTTCAAGACGTCCTGGTAGTAGTTCTCGATCCGGTCCATGTCGAGAGCTTCCAACCCGGTGTCCGGCACCGGTTTGATCTCGTATCGGACCAGTCGTGGTGTGCTGGCGGTGATATGGTGATGATACAGAAGGCCGGCGCGATCGTCAAAGCCTACAATGGGGAGCAGTCTCCTCTGTTCGCCGATTTACGTGGGACCGGCGATTTTTTTTCAGCCACCCAAGTCCCATCTTGGGCTGGTCGACCTGTGGATGCACCTCGAGTTCTGCATAAAGAGAGCGACAGACATCGTCGCCTGCCGCTTTCGGTACTACCCATGCCTCGCCGGGCCCTGCCATGCCTTGCCACACCAAGCCGATCCGTACCCTGCCCCGCCATGCCAAGCCGTGCCCGGAGCGT
>JAPPKT010000370.1 GCA_028819675.1 Caldilineaceae bacterium
GGCTAACGGAGAAATGGCGCTGCATGTGCTTGAGATTATGGAAGCAATTCATGTATCCTCTGAGACTGGGCAGCATGTAGACCTGACCACGAGTTGCGAACGCCCGCAGCCGCTCCCTGAGGGCGTCTATAGCGGAGTCAGACCGACCTGACCGGGGCCCAGCCTTTCAGTTTGTGGACCCAATCAGCTGCCTTCCTCTCCTGACTTTGAGGAACCGATGACCGTTGAAATGATTCAAGGCGTTCCTGTCTGGGGTGATCCCCTTGACAACGCAGTTGCCCAGATCCTCAACTGCGCGGGGGAGGCCGACGCTGTCGCCTTGATGGCGGATCACCACCTGGGCTACTCGGTTCCCATCGGCGGTGTGGTCGCCTATCGCGACAAGCTCAATCCCGCGGGGGTAGGTTACGACATCGCCTGCGGCAACAAGGCAGTCCGTCTGGATATCCCGGCAAGTGAGGTGAAGTCAAACATTCACACGATCATGGATGACGTCTGGCGAACAATCTCCTTTGGAATCGGTCGCAAGAACAAGGAGAGGGTCGATCATCAACTGTTCGACGATGATCCGGCGTGGCGCCTGCCCGTTGCCCAAAATCTGAAAAAACTGGCAGCCGAGCAGCTGGGCACGGTCGGAAGCGGCAATCACTACGTTGACATTTTTGAGGACGAGAAAGACCGCATCTGGATTGGAGTCCACTTTGGGTCAAGGGGATTGGGCCACCGTCTTGCCACCCACTTCATGAAAGCGGCCGACCGCGAGCGGGTCGGTCAACAGGAGCCCGCACCTACCGGCAAGAAGCGCTCCCGACGCCGCCGGAGTGCACTGGATGTCGTTCCCAGCCTGCTCGCCATCGACTCAAACTTGGGCCAGGAGTACCTGGCATGCATGCAACTGGCTGGCCGCTATGCCTACGCCGGGCGGAACTGGGTCTGCAATCGAGTTGCCAGGCTACTTGGCGCCAAAGTCGTCGAAGAGGTTCACAACCATCACAATTTCGCCTGGAAGGAGGAGCACAGGGGCGAAGCGCTGTGGGTCACTCGCAAGGGGGCAACACCGGCTTTCCCGGGGCAGAAGGGATTCGTCGGCGGCTCGATGGGGGATATTTCGGTCGTTTTGGAGGGCGTGGAAAGCCAGGAAAGCCGGATGGCTCTCTACTCGACGGTCCACGGTGCCGGCCGCCTCATGTCGCGCACCCAGGCTGCCGGCCGCTTCCGCTATAGGAAAGGGCGCAAAGTTCAGGTAAAGGCAGGGCAAATCAACCGCGAACAGATGCTGGACTCTGTCAAGAGAATTGGCGCAACGTTGCGCGGGGCGGGAACCGACGAGGCGCCTCAGGCCTACAAGCTCCTGCCCCAAGTGTTGGAACATCACCGCAACACAATTCGGATTCTCCACACACTCAGGCCTTTAGGCGTAGCCATGGCCGGGGAAGACGAATACGACCCATATCGAGACTGAAAAACGCACCTCGGACGACCCACGGCCGATTCAACAGGAGGAGGAAAGGGCAATATCAACTCCCTTTCCAGTTTCCCCGAACGCTGACCTCTGTCGCGACTCTCAGATTAGCCCTCTATCCTCTGCTTCGCTAAGTACCGACTGTATCGTCTCCGCCAGCTGGCGGGCCCCCTCGACACTTAGTTCCACCGCTACGCGGGCGCCGGGCCCGTAGCTCTCATTAACGAAGTCAATGTTGAGCGCGTGTTCCTCGGGCGCATGGAACGGGTGATCCCAGCTGACGTTCGCTTGCTTCATGTCAAACCATCCATCAGTGCCCCTGCCAAATCCTTCGACAGGAACCTTCTTCACAAGCATCGTACACATATTTTCGTCCCCTTTGGCAAGTTGATCCGGAATACCAATCGTTGTCCTGGGCCGCGGCTCAATTGGACAGCTTCTGGCTGAGAAACGCCCAGATCTTGTCCCAACCGTCAACGGCCTGTTCCTGCCGATAACTTGGCCGGTGGTAGTAAAAGAAGCCGTGTCCTGCTCCCTCATACATGTGGAACTCAAAATCCTTGCCATGCTCCTTTAAGGCCGCTTCGTGTACTGCTACGTCGGCCACTGTCGGGCTGTGATCTTCGGCGCCGAACAGACCCAATACTGGACAATTCAGGTCCGCAGTGTAGTCGATGGGAGCAACCGGCCTTTGGGGTGTAAGCTGGTCAGACGGCATCACGACACCCCCTCCCCAGCAGTCGACGACGGCATCAAATCCGGCTACGCGGCTCGCCACCAGCACCGCGTGCCTGCCGCCCGAGCAAGTACCGAAAATCCCGACCTTCCCGTTTACATAGGGTAGTGCCCGCAGATAGTGCATTGAGGCTTCAAGGTCGGCAACAGCCTGATCGTCGGGAACGCCACCATCTGCCCTCACCGCTGCCGCGACATCCTCAGGCGAGCCATGCCCGAATCTCTCGTACAAATTCGGCGAGACTGCGACATACCCGTGGTGGGCGAACCTGCGGGTGGCTTCTCTGTACCATTCGTCCCACCCGGGCATATGGTGAACCAATACCATGCCGGGAAATGGTCCTGGCCCTAGGGGACGGGCGCAATACGCGAGTACTCGGTTGCCGTCTGCACCGCGCAGAGCGACGGTTTCTGCAAGCATTCCCTCATACTGATCGGTTGTGTACATGGCTCATTCTCCTGAACTCATTTGCTCTGGTTGAAGCTGTGGAGACAGTGGCTGGCCATCCGTACCCTTGTGCTTCCCGACACTACTGCAAAGCCTATGGGCTCGTGGCCTTCGCCGTCGATTGGCCTTCAGAATAGCACATCAGACAGGTTTTGCCTCTGCGCCAGGATAGAGAAATGCGTCATCATTAACTTGATTTGTACAACGTGCCCGACTAAAATAGGTCGAATACTGTCTGTCAGGCGGTTCAAATGGTTGTACTGTCTGAATTCGTCTCTTGAGCACGTCATTTTCAAGTTCCCCCTGTCATGCAAGCGCTCCCTACAAGCTTGGTTAAGCCATTGTTGCCTTGTGTATCCTGGCTATTCAATGCCGCCATAGGCAACACACCAGGACTAGCGCAGGTCCAAATGCAATTCCAGTCCCCAAAGGTGACCCGATGAACATTCTGCCACATGCCGTCAACCGATTTAACGGCATCGAAATCAACACTGAGGATCTGCCCGCGGATGTTCCTTCATTCGAAAGAGGGCTCACCTCTTCTCTGGTAAAATGGATTCAGGACGGCCGCTTTCTTGTCTGGCTTCATCTGCCAATCGAACAGGCTTCTTTCATTCCAATCTCAACAGCGGCAGGTTTTGAATTCCACCATACCGAACCAAACTATGTACTACTCGTCCGCAGACTGCAAGACGATGCCTTGGTACCCGGGTACGCTACCCATTACATCGGGGCGGGCGGCGTAGTCATCAACAAGAACCAGGAGATTCTGGTCGTCTCAGAGAGGCATCGCGGTTCCTCTCGGCCCTACTATAAACTGCCCGGTGGCGCCCTCCATCCGGGCGAGCACCTTGCTACCGCTGTGGTGCGTGAGGTCCTTGAAGAAACTGGGATCAAGACAGTGTTCGAGTCCGTTGTCTGCTGGCGCCACTGGCACGGTTACCGTTACGGGAAGTCCGACATCTACTTCATATGCCGGCTATCTCCCCTTACCCACGCCATTGAACGTGACGACTGGGAGATCGACGAATGTCTGTGGATGCCAGTCAGCGAATACCTGCAGCATGAACTGGTAGGCGACTTCAACCGCGCCATTGTCGAGGCGGCCATCAAGACACCCGGCCTCAGGAATTCATGGATGGACGGCTACGACGATCCCACGAAGCGAGAGTTTTACTGGCCGGACTACGAGTAGTTCTGTCACTTGAAGCGGGACATGTCTGCATCCCAGCCCCAACAGTTTCAAGCGCGACCAGACTTAATGCGTCCTCGGCGCGAATGACAAGAAATCCCCTCAAGAGAAGGTTCTTCCGAGCCCACAGAAACTGCAACCTCTTGTACGCCCTTCGATCACATCCGGAGCCGTTCCCGCCAATGAGCATGGAGTAGTGAGTGTGTGCAAGAGAGTAGGCAATGGAAATCAACGAAGGGTGCTATGTCGAGCCTGAGGGAACTGGGTCTAAGCAGGAATGATCTGTCGGGGATGGTCCCAGAGGAATTGGCAGGACTCGCCAACTTGAGAACACTACGTCTCGCCGGCAATGCTCTCGCCGGATGCCTTCCCCTGACTCTGACCCTAATCGGCAACAGCGATCTTTCCGATACAGGACTGCCCTCTTGCGAATGAAGCAGATAAGTCATCAACAAACCACTTCCACCAAGCGTGAAGAAACTGGCCAATCTCTGTCCCTCAACGACAGACGAAACGCGCACGAAACCGGAGCCGCCAAATGACCATTCCAACCGACTACACTGAAAGAGTCTACGCTGGCGTATTGGGCAAACTGATTGGCGTCTATCTGGGCCGGCCATTCGAAGGCTGGTCCTATGAAATGCTTGACGAACAGTTTGGCGAGATCAACTACTATGTCCACGAGCATCTGGATGTGCCCCTGATTGTCACCGACGACGACATCTCCGGTACATTCACCTTTCTGCGCGCCCTGCCCGACTATGGCAACAGTCGTGCCATCACTGCGGCGCAGATCGGACAGAGCTGGTTGAACTACATAATCGAGGAACGCACAATCCTGTGGTGGGGTGGGATGGGAAACTCCACGGAGCATACCGCCTATCTGCGCCTGAAAGAGGGCATTTCTGCCCCTGAAAGCGGCTCGATCGCTCTGAATGGCCAGGTCGTGGCCGAGCAGATCGGAGCCCAGATCTTCATCGATGGGTGGGCCATGGTCGCACCGGGAGACCCTGAGCTGGCCGCCGACCTGGCGCGGCGTGCGGCCAGCGTCTCCCATGACGGCGCCGCTATTCACGGCGCACAGGTGCTTGCGGCCATGGAAGCTCAGGCCTTTGTGGAAACGGATATCCAGAAGCTTATAGAAACAGGCCTGTCCGTCATCCCGGCCGATTCTCTCATTAGCGCGATGATCAGCCAGATTCGCGAGTGGCACGATCGCCACGGTGACGATTGGAGGGCAACGCGAGAGCAGATCGCTGCCAACTTTGGATACGACAAGTTTGGCGGCAACTGCCATATGGTGCCCAATCACGCACTAATCATCCACGCTCTCCTTCACGGCGATGACAGCTTCCAGAAGTCGTTGATGATCGTCAATACCAGCGGATGGGACACCGATTGCAACTCCGGCAACGTCGGCTGTCTCTTGGGAATCAAAAACGGGTTGGCTGGTCTTGAGGACGGCCCGGACTTTCGCGGTCCACTCTCAGACCGGCTCTACCTGCCCACTGCCGACGGGGGAAGGGCCGTCACGGATGCCTTGACTGAGAGCCTTCACGTGGCAAATGTCGGCCGCGCCCTGTATCAGATGCCTCCCCACTCGCCCAAGAACGGTGCCCGCTACCACTTTGAACTACCCGGTTCCGTACAGGGCTTCATGGCCGACGAAAGCGCTGAAAGCCGCGGCACACTGACTCTTGAAAACGTGGCCGGGCACAGCCAGTCCGGCAAGCGCAGCCTTGCACTCCATTTCAACGGCGTCGCCGCGGGTCGCCCTGCACGCGCCGCGACCCATACCTTTATCCCTTCCAAGGAGACTGCCGACTACTTCGAACGGAGAGGATACGGCCTTCTGGCTTCCCCCTCCATCTATCCCGGATATACAGTTTCGGCCGAACTGGAGGCAGACTCCCGTAACAAGCTTCCTGTCGACGTGAGTTTGTATCTTCGCCGATACCTGTCGCAGAACGACCAACTGACCATTGAGGAAGGACCTTGCTGCAAGCTCAAGCCAGGTGAACGTCACAAATTCACCTGGGCTGTGGAAGGGGCGGGAAACGAGCCAATCGCCGAGATCGGGGTGGCAGTCAACAGCCGCGAACGCACGCAGGGCACGATTTACTTGGACTACCTTACATGGGAAGGCGAACCGGACGTAACCTTCGCCCGCCCGGACTCGCCTCTCGATAGACGAAGCCTCGGTATGTCCTTCCCCAAGATGTGGAGGCGTGCCTGGGTCAACGGCGTGGACAGCTATGACTTTTGGTGGCCCGAGTCTTTTCGGCTTGTTCAAAACCGCGGCCGCGGTCTACTTATGACGGGAACCAGGCAATGGTGTGACTATGAAGTGAAGTCAGAGATTACTCTTCACCTGAGTAGTTCAGCCGGCATTGCGGCAAGAGTGCAGGGGATGCGCCGCTACTATGCCCTGTTGCTCTGCCGTACAGTAGATGGGCGTGGCGTCGCACGCCTCATCCGGGCCCTCGACGGAGATACCGTACTGGCAGAGGCAGATTTTCCATGGGAATACGGGGAGACGCATGCTTTCGCTCTGCAGGTGAATGGTCATCGCCTGCGAGGCAGCATCGACAATCTCGACGAACCTCTCTTTGATGTGACAGACGACAAGCTCGAAAGCGGAGGAGTAGCACTGGTGGTCGAAGAGGGCCGGATAATGAGCGAAGAGGTTTCTGTGCGACCTGCCTGAGATCCTTCGACGAGAATTGAACCGGCAGATCTTGTGTGCGATAATGAAGGGATCTTTGGCAGTCCTCAAACGCTGATCCAGGCACGCCTTACATGCAATCAATGCAATTGCAGTTTCCTTTTGCGCCCCAACAAGGGCCAAAGGCGAAACCTTTTCTTAAGTGGGCAGGAGGCAAAGGGCAACTTCTGGCACAGATTGGCCAACACTTCCCTCCCGAACTGTGGGAGGGAAGCCTTACCAAATATGCCGAACCCTTTATCGGCGGCGGCGCGGTCTTTTTTCAGATTGCAAACAGCTTCAAAATGCAGGAGTTCTTCATCTCCGACATGAATGAAGACCTGGTTCTCGCCTATCGCACCATCGGCCAGCAGGTCGAGTTGTTGATTGAGCATCTTCAGAGGATTGAGAGTCTTTACCGTGATCTGGACGCAGACGGACGCAGCCACTACTACTACGAAACGCGGCTGTTGTTCAATCAGGACAGACCCCTTGGTAAAGTGGAGGCGCACCAGGACAGTGCCGAACACGTAGCTCGTCTGATATTTCTGAATCGCACCTGTTTCAATGGTCTCTACAGGGTCAATTCACGCGGCCACTTCAATGTTCCACACGGCAACTACCTCAATCCCCGGATCTGTGACGCGGCCAATCTGCGCTCAGTTTCACGCTCGCTCCAGAAAACGCAAATCCATTTTGGGGACTTCACCGCCTGCAGGGATTTTGTGGACAAGTACACCTTTGTCTATCTGGATCCACCTTACCGCCCGATTAGCAAGACCGCCAACTTCAACTCTTTCTACAAGCATCCCTTTGGTGATGATGAGCAGAAACGACTGGCACAATTCTACCAGGAACTGGGAGATGCCGGCGCCAAACTGATGCTGAGCAACTCCGACCCGCATAACGAGAATCCTGACGACAGCTTTTTCGAGGAGCTCTACGCCGGGTTCAGCATTTACAAGGTTTCCGCCAACCGTCGAATCAACAGCAATGGGGCAAAACGAGGTCCTATCACGGAGCTCTTGATCGCAAACTATTGAGTCTGAAGCGGGGCGAAGAGATTCCCCCGAATACATGCTTCTCAACTACTAAGCCATAACCATACCGCGATCAACACTGGGGCAGGGGTAGCGAACTCTTTGACAACTGACCACTAACCACTGACCACTGCAATTATGGGCGGTCGGGCCTATTCGGCCCTCCCT
>JAPPKT010000049.1 GCA_028819675.1 Caldilineaceae bacterium
TTGCGGCACTTCGACCGGTGAAAAGGAGCGATCGGTCATCGGGTGTCTCCTGGTGGGGTGGGTACGAGAATGTATTGCGCGCGCCGGGCGTGTCAGGATTTGGAAACGGTCAATCAGTGAATACGGAGGACGCGTGGGGCGGTGCCAAATTCTACTCCAGTCGGGGCACAGGAGCAGGTCTTTGGGGGAGGGCCCAACCGCGTCGTGATCATACTCGAAATCGGGGGAAATGCCTATCAGAAAGGGGGTTGGATTCGGGGCAGAGTGGAGAGCGTTTTGGGTGGTCCGGAGTTCGGTGGCTGGCGAGCGTGTCCGTTTGCAGAAGCGGGAATTGTCTGAAACAGTTTCGTTACGGAGTCGAATTCAGTGTAAGATAGACAGATTGTGCCCACTACGGAAAAGCCCCTCCATGAAATCGAGTGAATCCACGCCAGCCGCCGCTGCGACGCGGTCGCATTGGGGTCTGTTAATCGCCCTGATGATACCGGTGGGCATGGCGACGATGAATATGTCGATGTTCGGCGTGGCCCTACCGACGGTCCGGGATGCGTTCGCGGTGGATGCGGACATGACGGCCTGGCTGCTGGCGGCATACAGTCTGCCGTTCGTAATATTCATGCCGCTGTACGGCAAGCTGGGTGACAGCCTGGGCAAGGCGCGTCTCTTCCAGAGCGGAATCGTCTTCTTTTTTGCCGGCTCCTTGATCTGTGTGCTGGCGAGAAGCTTGCCGCAACTCCTGATCGGCCGCGTATTGCAGGGGATGGGCACGGCGGGCTACTACCCCCTTTGCATCGCCATTATCGCGGAGCGATTTCCGGCGGGGCAGCGGGGCAGGGCGATGGGAACGTGGAGCTCGGTGGCGCCGGGCGCATCGACGTTGGGGCCGCTGTTGGGCGGGTTTGCAGTCGATAATTTCGGCTGGAACTATGTTTTCGTGCCGAGCCTGCTGGTCGCGCTGATCGCTCTTTGGGCGGCGTACCTGCGGGTGCCGTCGCAGCGCCCGATTCGCGGGGAGGGGTTGCAGGCGTTCGACTGGCTGGGCGCGGTCCTATTGGGTGGGGCACTCGTCTGCGGGATATTTTTCCTCTCGAGCCGCACGGTAACCGGTGTGGAGCCGCTGCGCGACTGGCGGCTGCTGGCGGCCGCGGTGGGATTGGGGCTGCTGTTCTGGCGGCGGGAGGGCCGGACGCCGCGACCGCTTGTCAATTTCTCTCTCTACCGGCGCAAGAATTTCGGGGTTGCCTCGCTGGCGGCCGGGTTCCGCATGGTGATCATGCATACGGCCATGTTTCTGAATGTATTGTTTCTGACCGATGTATACGGGTTGGATGCGATTGAACTGGGCATTTTCACGACGATCTTTTCCGGCGCGATTTTTGCCACGACCCAGGTTGGAGGTCAGTTGGCGGACCGTATGCACTCCCGCTGGCTTGTGGGAGGGAGCTTCGCAGTGATGATCTGTGCGCTGGCCGTTCTGGCGTTGTTCCCGTTGCCGTTGCTGGGGGCGGCAGCGATGATGCTGACGCAGTCGCTGGCGGGCGGGCTGGCGATGGCTGCGCTCCACCGTGCGGCGATGGAGGAGATCCCGATGGAAGAGAGCGGGTCGGCGGCGGGGCTGTACAGCACGGCGCGATTTGGCGGCGGCGTGGTGGGTGCGACGATCGCGGGGGTGGCCCTGCAACAGTCACTCCTGTTTACTCCGGGGCCGCTGGAGGCTTACCAGTGGGTGTTTGGAATGGTTGCAGTGATCAGTTTGGCGAGTCTGGCGGTGGCGTGGAGGTTGGAGCGGTGAACTGCAGGGGTTAGGGGCCAGGGGTTAGGGGTCAGTGGGTGGCGCCAGGGGGGGAGGGGTTGTGGGATAGTTGGGGGCAGGCAAACTCTCTTATTGCGGAAGTTGGTGGGATTGCACGCAGGATTGGTGGTGTTCGAGAAGCGAGACAGGATTGGATCCAGGACTGTCTGTGCCATGGTTTCAACTGCTGGCGGCTTCTATCTCAGGCTTTGTTGCCCCAGCCGCCGCCGCCGGGGGTTTCGATGCGCAGGCGCTGACCGGGTTGCATGCGGCGGGTGACCTTGGAGGAGAGTTCTTCTTCGGAGCCGTCGGTGTCGATGAGGAGATTACGGCCCGGTGCGGCGGGCTCACCGCCGGCGAGGCCCCAGGGGGCGATGGCGCGGCGTTCGCTGAGGATGGTGGCGGTGGTGGGTCGCAGGATTTCGTATTCGCGCACGATGCCGTCGCCGCCTCGATGCGTTCCGGCGCCGCCGCTGCCGCGGCGCAGGTGGTAGCGGGTCAGGCGCAGCGGGTAGGCCATTTCGAGGGCTTCGACGGGCGTGTTGAGCGTGTTGCTCATGTGGACGTGTGCGCCGCTGAAACCGTCGCCCTGCGGATGGGCGCCCATGCCCCCGCCGAGTGTCTCGTAGTAGGTCCAGGGCGAGCCGTCGGCGTTTTCACCTCCCATTGTACAGTTATTCATAGTGCCCTGGCCGGCGGCGGCGATGCGGTCGGGCAGGGCCTGCGCGAGCGCGCCGAACACGGCATCGGTGATGCGCTGGGAGGTCTCTACGTTGCCGCCGGCTACGGCAGCGGGTGGGCGGGCGTTGACGAGACAGCCGGGCGGCGCGTCGACCTGGACGGGCGCGAAGCAGCCGGCGTTGACGGGTACGTCCTCGCCGACGAGACAGCGGACGACGTAGTAGCAGGCGGACCTGGTCACGCTTAGCGGGGCGTTGAGGGAGCCGAAGATGGTGGGGCAGGTGCCGCTGAAATCAAGGGTCACTGTCTCGCCGCTGATGGTGGCGGTGACGCGAATGGGCGCCGGGGTTGTGTGGCCGTCGACGACCGATTCGATTGGATCCTCGAAGGTGTAGCTGCCGTCGGGCCAGGTGCGAATGGCGGCGCGGGTGAGGCGTTCGCTGTATTGCTGCAGGTGGCCGGCATAGGCCAGCAGCTCGGCGTTGCCATGGCGGGCGGCCAGTTCGTGGAGGCGGCGGTCGCCGACGGCGTGGGCGGCGCGTTGGGCGGCGAGGTCGCCGCGGCGTTCGTCGGGCGTGCGCACATTGCGCAGGACCAGCTCAAGCAGGGATTCCACCAGGTCGCCGCCTTCGTAGAGCTTGAGAGGCGGGATGATGATACCCTCCTGGTACAACTCGGTGGAGAGGGGCAGGGAGCCGGGCGACATGCCGCCGACGTCGGCGTGGTGGGCGCGGCTGGCGGCGAAGTAGTGGGGGGTGGAGGGCGAGGAGAGAAGGGAGAGGAGTGAGGAGTGAGAGAGTTCGCTATCCGCTCCACTCAAGTCGCTTCCTCCGCGGTGTTCGCCTTGCGTCTCGGGCAGGAAGACGGGGGAGACGAGGGTGATGTCGGGCAGGTGGGAGCCGCCGAAGTAGGGATCGTTGAGGATGACGACATCGCCGGGCTGCCAGTGGTCGAATACGGCGAGGGCGGCGGCGACGCTGTCGGGCATGGCGCCGAGGTGGGCGGGGATGTGGGCGGCCTGGGCGACGAGGCGGCCGGCGCCGTCAAAGAGGGCGCAGGAGAAGTCGAGGCGCTCTTTTATGTTGGGGGAGTAGCTGGTGCGCTGGAGGGTGATGCCCATCTCCTCGGCGATGCCGCTGTAGCGATGGCGGTATAGCTCGAGGGTGATGGGGTCGGGAGCCATTGGGAGTTTTTGGTTTTGAGTTTCTAGTTTTTAGTTGGCTGCGGCCAGGGCTGATGAGAGTTTCACGGTTCGTCAGGCGTGGGATTCCTGGGATTGGGCCCAGGAGAGGACGCGGAGGCCGAAGAGGATGAGGAGGGCGGCGACGGCGGTCCAGACCCAGAAGCGGAAGAAGGCGCCGCGGAGGGCCCACTGCGCGGCGAGGGCGTCGTTGATGGTCTTGGGGTAGGCCAGTTCGTGGCGTTCGTCGATGGCGACGTTGGTGAAGTTCTGTTGGCGGCCGTCGGGCCAGAGGACTTTCATCTCAAGCACTTCTTCGACGTCTTCGAGGTCGAAGACGATGGTGCGGTTGGCAGCGTCGATCTGGCCTTCCAAAGTTTCGAATTCAAGGGCGAGGGAGAACGTCGCGCCGTCGGTGGCGTAGATGTCATCCTCGGGGACGGTGAAGGCGACCCAGTGATGGCCTTCGGGTACGTCGGCTGCGTAGATTTCGGCGTCGGGCAGGCCGACTTCGAGCGCGTCGCGGACCGGGATCCAGAGGAGGAGAGCGGCCACGATCAGGGGCAGCAGGAAGAGAAGAAGACGTTGCTGGGAAGACAGTGTCACCATCGTACAACTCCGAAGGGAAGCTTTTTTACGTTATCCGGAATCCAGTTTCTGGTTGCCTGTAAGGGCCTCCTGGATATCCAGTAGGTATGATAACACAGCCGGGCCGCAAGGCCAGCTTCAGCGGTCGGCGCGCGCCAGCAAGAGGTTGCGGCTTTTGTCGACGCTGGCCGACCAGCCGGGGGGGAGGACGGTAGTGGTGTCGAACTGGAAGACGATGGCGGGGCCTTGGAGACGGTGGCCGGGGCGCAAGCGAAGGCGATCATAGCAGGGGGTCTCGGCGGCGCCGTCGGGGCCGAACCAGACCGGTTTGGAGGCTACTTGTGCTGATTCCGGGTCGGGGGGTCCAAGGGGCTCCCGGGGCAGGTTCAGCTCTGCGCCGGAGCCGGTTCCGCGCAGACGCACGGCGACGGATTCGACGGTTTCGGCGTGCATGGCGTAGCCGTAGCGGGCATCGTGGGCGTTGTGGAAGGCTTCGATGGAACGCTGCACGGCCTGGGAGGCTTGCGCCGCATTCGGCGCGGGCAGGTCGAGTGGGACGGAGAGCTCGTAGCTTTGTCCACGATAGCGCAGGTCCATTGAGGATTCCAGCACGGGCGCGTCGACTCCTTCGGCGGCCAGTACGGATCGCACTCGTTGTTCCAGGGTTGCCGATATCTCCTGTAAGGGGGCAGGGTCCTGGGCAAGGCTGCCGGCCTCGATCAGGAGAGCCTGGGAGGACTCGTGGACGACATCGGCGATCAGGAGGCCCAGGGCGCTGAGAACGCCGGGGCTGGGGGGTAGGAGGATACGGGGGATGCCGAGGGCGTCGGCGAGGTCGCAGGCGTGAAGCGGGCCGGCGCCACCGAAGGGCACGAGGGTGAAGGTGCGCGGGTCGTAGCCGCGTTCGACTGAGACGCGGCGCAAGGCGCGTTCCATGCGGGCGTTGGCGACGCGGATAACGCCCAGGGCGGCCTCGTGGACGGAGAGCCCGCCCAGCGCGGCGCCCAAGGCGGTCAGGGCTGATCCGGCCGCGGCGACGTCGAGCTGCATGGCTTTACTGCCGCCGAGAAACTGGCCGGCATCGAGGCGTCCGAGAACGAGATTGGCGTCGGTGACGGTGGGCTGATCGCCGCCGCGTGCATAACAGACGGGGCCCGGCTCGGCGCCGGCGCTTTCCGGCCCGACGCGCAGGCCGCCGCCGGCGTCCACGCGGGCGATGCTGCCGCCGCCGGCGCCGACGGTATGGATGTCGATTACGGGCAGGCGCAGAGGGAGGCCGGCGACTTCGCTTTCGGCGGTGCGCGGGACTACGCCGGGGCAGAGGGCAACGTCGGTGCTGGTGCCGCCCATGTCAAAGGTGATGATGCGCGGGCTGTCCTCTTCGCCGGCGAGCTGGGCCAGACGAAAGGCGCCGACAACACCGCCTGCGGGGCCGCTGAGGACGAGGCGGGCCGGTTCGCGGGCGGCCTGGTTGGTCCCGATGGCACCGCCGTTGGATTGCATGACGCGGATGGGAAGGTCGGGCAACTTGGTTGTGAGACGTTGCAGATAGCGTCCCACAAGCGGAAGGAGGTAGGCGTTGATGACGGTGGTGGCGGTGCGCTCATACTCCCGGTACTCGGGGAGAATGTCGCTGCTGAGGGAGATGGGGAGCTGGGGGAGGGACCGGCGCAGGATACCGGCGGCCAGTTGCTCATGGCGGGGATTGCGGAAACTGTAGAGGAAGCAGATGGCGAGGCTCTCGGGTGCGGATGCGGCCAGCTGCTCGGCGGTGCGTGCGAGCGCGGCCTCGTCGAGGGCCGTCAGTGTATTGCCGTCGGTATCCAGCCGTTCGACGGCTTCGAAGCGCAGGTCGGGGGGCGTCAGAGGATCGGGGCGGACCTGGTGGAGATCGTAGAGATGGGGCCTGTTCTGGCGGCCGATCTCGATGACGTCGACGAAACCGGCGGTGGTGAGCAGGGCGGTGCGGGCGCCACGGCGCTCGAGCAGGGCGTTGGTGGCGATGGTTGTGCCGTGCACGAGTTCGGCGTCATAGGCCGCTTCGGCTGCGGTGGAGGAAACGATGCCGAGGTGTGTCAGGCCGGCCAGGATGGCGCGGCTCTGGTCTTCGGGCGTGGTCGCCTCCTTGTGCACCCGGAGACGGTCATCGTGAAGCAGGACGAAGTCGGTAAAGGTTCCGCCAACATCGATTCCGACCAGGGTTGCGGGCATTATGGAAGTTCCTGAGGGTGGGAGCGGCTGACGGTGCTATGCGGCGTGCGGATGAAACCTGTCAATTGTCTGAGATGATGCGTATGTGGCCCACCCATTTGACCTGCCGCAGGGCGTCATCAATTTCGCTGGGAACGATGAGGCGGACGAGGCCGCCGGCGCGTGTCAGGGGCCGGCCGTTGAGCGTATGGGCGAGAAGGATGGGGCGCGGTGTGGGTTCGACCAGCTCGGTGCGCAGGGCGCGTGTGCCGAAACCGTCTCCGCTGACCACCTCAACGTGCGTCCATGCGCCGGTCCAGAGCAGGTTGACGAGGTCGAGCAGGGGCAGACCGGTGAAGGAAAAGGGTCCTGAGGTGCCGTGGCCGGTGGAGACGATGTAACAGTTGGGCAGAGTTACCTGTTTTGCGCTCGCAAGATGTAGCGGGAGGCGGTCTGCCGGGACAAAATCGAGGCTACGCAGGGCTGCGGGGGCGATGCTGCATTCAGACCCATCCGGCAGATGGACTGTCAGGTCGGCGTCGGGGGACGGGGGCTGGGGATTGGGTTCGTGTGAATGGGGGGCGAGCGGGTCGTGGACTGTCACTGTTTCGGTTCCATGGAGAATGTAAGGGGGTAGCCGGCGGCTCGGGCCAGTGAATGGGCGTCGCTGATGAGCCGTTTGGCCTCGGACTGGGGGCGGGAGCAGACGGGGGCTACACCTTTATGGTGTGCCTCCCAGGTGACAGTTTCGGCGATTTCGGCGGACAGGCTGAAGACATGGCCGAGGGTGTCGACGACGAAGTCGTAGGGGGTGACGTCATCGTTGTGGACGAGGATGGTCCACGGTTCTTCGCGGGCGGTGTCGACGGCGGTGTCCACTTCGGGATGGACGTCGGTCTGGGCGCCCATCATTGCGCCCGGGCGAATTGCTCCCAGGTTGCCTCCACCGTCTCTGCGGTCTTGCATCGCTGGCATGCGTTTGGGCTGGCTACGTTTGATCATAGGGCAGAAAGTAACACAGTGGGTGTGCATTGGGCAAGAATTTTTGTTAGTTTTTAGTAGTCAGTTTTTAGTGAACTGCGCAGGCCCTGTTCTGTGTGAGGTGTGACTGAAGCAGGAATGACGGAACGCAATGTCAGGATTTCTGGAGCAGGTTCTTGATGGGCATAGTGGTGTACGTTGGGCCCAATTGGGAGTTGGCTCGCCTGCCCTGTCTGCGCCGGATCACGTTGGAAATGAGCCACGAGGCGGGGTGGGGGGAAGTTCGGTCGCAGCGGGTGGACAAGGTCGTATTGCGCACAC